>JAPPDQ010000179.1 GCA_028875495.1 Chloroflexota bacterium | reverse complement strand
CGTCGGTGCTGTACAGCAACCGAGACATCCGGTCGGCCCGGACTTCGCCGGCTACGTCCCGCCGCAACTCTTCTACGAGTTCCCTGCTGTCCCGCTCGATGTCTTTGGCAAGCATGGTCACGTTTGTGGAATCGTCGGTCGGACGCAGGAGTATCTCGTCCGAACAATAGAGAGCAATTGTACATTACCCATCGAAGTCAACGTCGGCCATTGTGTATGACGTTAAACGTGAATCAGGTAATGCGCCCAAGAGGGAACCCGCACGGAGTGCGGCGTTTCGTCAAAGAGAAACGGGTGCGAGGGAAGAGTCGGGGACCCTAGGACTATGACACCTTCAGGATCGAGTACTTGACGCTTCCACGAGGCGTCTGTACTTGTACTTCGTCGCCCTCACGTCGTTGGATGACAGCCTTGCCGACTGGCGACTCGTCCGACACCTTGCCCTCCAGAGGCTTCGCCTCCGAGGCGCTGACGACAGTGTACTGGGTTTCTCGGCCTGAGGAGAGGTCCTTAAGCCATACACGCGAACCTACTTGAATAATCGACCTTTTGCGGGCGGACGGATCGACGACGACGGCGGCGGTCAAGGTGTTCTCAATCTCGAGGATTCGACTTTCGACTTGTCCGAGGTGTTCTCGGGCGGCTTCGAGCGGTACATTCTCGCGCACGTCCTTGTCTGCGGCGGCGCTCCGTATCTGGGCGGCTATCGGCCCCCGCTGGGCTTTGAGATCTTCAAGCTCGGCAGCCAGGTTTTCATGACCCTCGGGCGTCAACTCAATGACGGTGGCCCGCCTCTCGTCCTCACCGGACGATTTTGCTCGCGATCGCGCCTTGCGAATTCGCAGATGGCGGGCAAGGTTGTGTTCGGTGAGTCCCTGCTTGCTGGCGAAGGCCAGGAACTTCTTGACCTCTTGCAATCGCTCAGCCGACTGGGTGCCCCCGTTCGACTGATCGCTGTACTCGCCGATCTCGGAAGGTGCTATTTCTGAAATTCTACGCTCGGACCCGCACCAGCTAACAAAGCGCAGTAGCTGTTTGTGTGCCTCGGTCTGTTCACCGTCCTTGGGCCGAAGACTCCCCGCGTACACACCGACGGCCTCCAATACAGTCAACGACTCAGTAACTTGCGTCAAGGTGATCCTTCCTCCCCGCCACGTGCCAGGATATGCGCCGAATTCCCGTGTCCTCACCATAGTAGAGAATGCCCCTATGAGTGTCAACGACGCGGGGCCACCCTCCCCTCAGGCCATCACGCCCCAGTTCTGACCCGACTTAAGATCGACTTCAAGGGGCACGGCGAGCTCCATCGCGCGTGGCATGATGTCCAATACGATGGCCTGCATGTCCTCCATCTCCTCCGACGGCACTTCGAATATGAGCTCGTCGTGTACCTGAACAATCATGAGCGAGCGGAGTCCCATCTCGTCCATGCGGCCCTGGAGCATGACCATCGCGAGCTTAATGACATCGGCGGCAGTGCCCTGAATGGGAGTGTTGATCGCCACGCGTTCCGCCCCGCTGCGAGATGGGAAATTTCTGGAGTTGATTTCCGGTACGTAGCGTTTCCGTCCCATCAGCGTTTCAATGTAGCCTTGGCTCTTGGCTTTAGCCTTGATGTCTTCGATGTAACCCCTGATCCCGGGATAGCTCCCGAAGTACGTATCGATGAACGACTTGCCCTCTTCCACGGATAAGGCCGCACGCTGGCTGATCCCGTATGGACTGATGCCGTAGACGACGCCGAAGTTAAGAATCTTGGCGATCCGCCGCATCTCCGCGTCCACCTCGTCATGGCTCACGCCATAGACCAGCGACGCCGTGGCCGCATGGATGTCCTTTCCATCATGGAAAGCCTGCAGGAGGGCCGGATCCTTTGAGATGTGTGCGAGGATACGGAGTTCGATCTGCGAGTAGTCCGCGCCGAGTAGTGTCCACTCCGGCCAGTCCCGCGCTACGAATCCCTTCCGTACTTCATTCCCCAACTCCGTGCGGACGGGAATGTTCTGGATGTTCGGATCATTGCTGGAGACGCGACCGGTCGCTGAGCCTACCTGGTTGTAGCTCGTGTGAATGCGTCCCGTCCTCTGATTGACGAGACCGGGCAACGAGTCGGTGTAGGTCGACTTGATCTTGGACAGCTGCCGGTATTCAAGAATATTGTCGAGTACCTGCCGCGCAACTGGATCGACATCCCCACCCTTGCCGGCGTCAAGCATAGCTTTCAGACCCTCTAGCGACGCGGCGTCGGTGGCAAATCCTCGCTGGCGCTTCTTGGTCGGAGGCAGGCGAAGCTGGTTGAAGAGAACGTCACTGAGCTGCTGTGCGGAGTTGAGATTGAAGGGGCGTCCAACCGTCTGGTACATCTCGTCCTGGATTCGGACCATATTCTCGCCCAGCTTTTGCGACATTTGCGTGAGGAGTTCGGCATCCACTGATACGCCGCTCTCCTGCATTCGCACAAGAACCGGAAGAAGAGGCATCTCGACTTCCTGCATGGCGCGGGTAGAGTTCTTGGCTTCCAACTCCTGTTCGAATCGTGGGAGGAGTTGCCATGTCAAATCCGCGTCGGCGGCTGCATACTCCGCGGCCCGTTCGATGGACACGTCGGCCATGGAGATCTGGCTGCGTCCCGTCCCTATGAGATCCGACAACTCGGTCA
>JAPPDQ010000161.1 GCA_028875495.1 Chloroflexota bacterium | reverse complement strand
GGCTTCTGGCTCATCGGTCAGCCGGACGTGGAGCTTCAGAGGGTCACCGACGACCAAGTCAGGGGCCGCTACCGCGTCTCTGTGCACGGATTCGACTACTACAACACCAAGACCGGCAACGTGGAATCCGGCGGCGCCGACAAGATCGCCCTGTGGATGCTCGACCCCGACTATGACGGCCGCAGCCTCTTCCCCCGCCAAGTGTTCTTCCCCATGGCGGACGGCCGGGAAGGCTGGTCCAACCTCGCCCGCAACCTCAAGGCCGAGATCGACGCCGACCTGATCGAGTCCTATCGAGGCACCGAATCCCTGCCCTTCGAGCCAGGGGAGCACAACCGCATCGCCGTCAAGATCGTCGATGACCGTGGCATCGAGAGCCTGCGGGTTCTGGAGATGGGTGACGGACATGGAAGAGATTGACACCTTGACGCATCCTCCCGCCAGGTTCCGCTTCAGGAACATCGGGCCGGTAAAGGATGCCGAGCTGGAACTGGGCGATCTCACAGTGATCGCCGGCCGGAACAATACCGGAAAGACCTACATTGCTTACACCCTGTACGGTTTCCTGAAGATGTACAGGGAGTGGCCCGAGTATGTCACGGAACCGGAGACCGAATCCGGGACGCCCATTCCCAACAGTGCTCTCCTGGCAAGCCAGTTGAGGGCTCGGGCCCGGCAGCCGCTGCATCCGAACATGAGACAGGAGTTGAGAGCCACACTAATGCAGGAGATGATCGAGGCTTTCTCGGATGTCCGCCTGTCGGGAGTCTTCAGTTCCCCTGACGCAGCCTTCCAGGATGCCTCATTCGCCGCCCAACTTCCGGATCTCTCCAATCACCTGCGATTCCAGGCGCTCGCTCCACCCGGCGGCCCTCGCCTCTCACTGGACTACGGCGACCGGCAACTTCACCTCTCCATGGGAGTCGAAGCCAGGAACTTCAACCGGTCCGAAATCGACCAGGCTCTCTCGGCGCTCTACCTCCAGTTCCTGTTCCCCGAGCTTCCATCCGGTCCATTCATTCTGTCCTCCGAGCGTATCGGCATATCTCTGTTCTATCGGGAACTCGACTTTACGAAGAACCGACTGGTCGATCTGCTACAGCAACTGGACGGCCACAAGCGGGGCTCCGGGGCCCTTCCCTTCCTGTTCCTGGATCAAACGGCAAGCCGCTACGCACTCCCCATCAAGGACAACATCGACTACACCAGGAGCATCCCGGACCTGCGAGGGACGAGGAGCGACCTCTGCCAAGACAAGCTGTTCGATGGCATCAAGGACATGATGAGTGGCTACTACGGCAACTCCGGGGACGACGTTCGATTCATATCCAAGGCGCGCGGCAAGGGGCGCAGCTTCAACATACCGCTGCATCTGGCTTCCTCCTCGGCTCGAGGGTTGTCGGACCTCTACTTCTTCCTCCGGAACGTAGCCAAGAAGGGCCAACTCCTCATCATCGACGAGCCGGAGAGCCACTTGGACACCGCCAACCAGAGGCTTCTGGCGAGGTTGCTCGCGCGGTCGGTTCGAGCGGGACTCAAGGTACTCGTGACAACACATAGCGACTATCTCATCATGGAGATCAACAACCTCGTGATGTTGAGCCAGTCGTTCCCTGACAGGGAGGCTCTGACCAAGAAGCTCAAGTACAAGGCTGATGACTGCCTTGAAGCGGATTCGATACGGGCGTACATAGCCGAAGGCGATGGTCTGACACCATGCAAGGTGAACGAATTCGGAGTCGACATGCCGATTTTCGACAGGACTATCGACGAGATCAACCGCGCAGCCAACGAACTGGGATCGCGAGTATCAGAGGGCTCGGGAACGTGAGGCAGTGGTAGCGTCTCACCTCAAGCACATCCTGGACCGCGAGGCCCTGACTCCGCCTGCGCAGGAGGGCCGTGTCAGACTTCGACAGGCCAACGTCATGGAAGTGGAGGTGGTGGAGTTGCCTCCAGACGCCACGGTGATTTCGCTGGAGAAGCTCGGCAGACTGTCAGGCCTGAAGAAGGGCCAATGGCTCCAGACCTGCGACTACCTGCTGGTCTTCTCGCAGGGGGACCAGAACCAGGCGGTCTTCGTGGAGCTGAAGAGGACTTTGGATGAGGAAGGAAGTCGGGCGATGGAGCAACTTCGCCGCTCGCTGCCGCTTCTCGACTACCTGCTTTCTGTGTGCAGAGTCCACTTCGGCGATGGAGCCAGTCGAATTGCGGTACGGTATCTCCTCATTGGCCAGCGGAGGAGAGCCCACTTCGACAAGAGGCCATCGGTAAGTCCGGACCCCGAGAGGAATCTGCGCACGCAAGAGTACAAGAACATCACGGTATCAACCTTTGTGGGTGCGCGCTTCCCTCTGGACTTTCTGCCAAGAGCAGCCAGAACGTAGATGCCACAGAGAACCATCGGTCCGCTCATCGTCAACTCCCCGTACGGGGAGCCGGCGAATCATTGGCGCTATGACCGGCGCACGAGATTGTTCGATCTGGCGGAAGGCCGCCGGCCGGCTGGATACGTCGTCGCGTCAGACAACTCCAGGGCCTTCGACGATCCCGGCGTCTTCGTCGAGATCCCGCTGGTCAACCAGATCCGGCCGCGGGTCAAAGCCTGGCGCGAGGCCGGATACCCCGGCGTCTCGGGCATCACCCGTCGGCTTCTCGACCAC
>JAPPDQ010000213.1 GCA_028875495.1 Chloroflexota bacterium | reverse complement strand
GAGAATCAGGAGGGATTTGCACTACGCCCGGCACATTGTCAAGATGCGAGGCAGCAAAGTCACGATGGAGAAGAATACGTAGTCCACGCGGCGCACATTGCTCCGCCATATAAGCGTTCATGACAGCCGTTCCAAGAAAACGCGACGACACGATAAGACGTTTCGGTCGTTCTTCGAATTGCTGACGGACGACGATTGTCTGGAATGATCCGAGTCCGATACCGATACGAACAGGAATTCGCCTTGCGATGAATAAGTGCATGAGGTGTGCAGCATCCAGAACAGCCCGATACAGTGCGCCGGATTGGTGCCCGGGATTCTCCGGATCGGTCAACGAACCGAAGTCAATGAAACAACAATCCGACCACGAGAAAAAGCGCTCGCAATGGCTATCCAAGGAATGAAACGCGTACGCGTCAAGTACTAAGTGAAACGCGTTGAACATCCCGAGAGGTTCACTTATGTCCCAGCCATCCGGCGGAGCCAGTTCAGGACGCTGCATCAAGAGTGAACGATATCCGAGCAAGTCGACATACGCGGCAACATTGTCAGTGGCTGCCACTATGAACATCCCCCTTGCTCAGTCGGACGCAATCCACCGCCGTCTGCCGAGTACGGAAGCCGAGCATGGTTCGGCGCGCCCCCAGCCACTCCACGCCGGAGACCTTCATTGCGGGATAGGGCTTGAGGTCGGTGATCATGCTTGGCATCCCATCAGCAGGTCTTCTGGATTCCAGATGCGCTCGGCAATCTGACGATACAGTTCACTGCGCTGTTCTAGGTCGGCAGTGTTGAACTCTTCGTGTGGTACGAACGGCAAACCGCTTCGGTCCTTGAAACGAAGGAATACGGGGTTGCGTTCGTAGCACTGTGGGTGCAGCGAGCGGGCCAGAAGGTTCTGGGTGTTATAGTGCGGCAGCTTATCGGCGTATCTGAGGTCGCCGTAGCTGGCGTTGACGCTTTTGGGCAGCAGCAACAAGCCTCCAATGCGATTGCGGTTCTCGGCAAAGTCGGCAGGGTGGTTGAATTCGGCCGTGTGTCGCTCTGGGTGGTCGGCCCAGACGTGTTCTACCTCGTAGCGTGTCCTTCCCTCGTTCACGTAGTCGAGGTAGAGGGATGGCTGTCCAGACTGGGTCTCCACGTAGTCGGTGAGGCGAGCGAGGATGCGATGTATCGCGTAGCGGTTCTGCTGGTGCATCCGCAGACGGCTATTGTTAGCAAAGGTCTCTTGTTCCTTCCCGAGGAACTCGTAAAGCTTGTGAGCAAGGGCATCGGGTGCTAGGCCGCGAATGTCGCGCATCACCACGAACATGGCGTACTGCATCGTCGAATAGGCGATGCTTCGAAAATTCCACAGTCGCCAAGTAAGTAGTATGTCCAGATATTTCGCGACGAGTCCGACCTTGCGAAGGACCACCTGCTCGCTGTCGTCGGGTCGTAGCGGCGCAAGCAAGAGCATGTACTGCAGGGTAAAACCGTGCTGGGCGTTGTAGCGCACGTACTCCAAATCAGCGGCGGGTTTCTGCCCTGCTTCGATGAGGCGCAGGTACTGACGGCTATAGAAATCTAAGTCGCGGTCGATGAAGCGGTAGAAATCTTCGCTCTGTTTGAGGTCAACTGCAACGGCGGAGTCGCGCAGCCAACGATGGAACTCGGTCCCGATGCGGTCGAAGTCCTCGGGCTTCGCACCCTTCCTGCGCTCACGGATTTTGGTTGCGTACTGGCTGCGGAACCATGCCTTGAAGCAGTCAGGCTCCACTTCCTTGCCCGCGTCATTGAGCATGCGGACGCGGTCGCGCCAGCAATTGTTGGCGGCTGTGCGTTTCGTTTCATTGATATTGGAGAGCAAGTAGCCCTTCAGCATTTCCGTGGGACTGAGCGAGAGCCCTCGGTCGTTCATCGTCTCGAAAATCGTATAGGCATCGTCGTCCGAATAGGCCGTGATCTCGACCAGATGGACGTTCTCTAATAGCCAGTCAATAAAGTAGGGAAGCGCTGCATCGTGAATCTCCTCGGGGAGGCAGGTTTCCAGATCGTGATAGCACTGAACAAGGTTGCGCACCGACTCGGGACGGTCGGTAACGTCAATGTTTTTGTCTTCATAGAGCGCCTCCATTACCGGTGTGCGCTCATCGACATGGAGGTTGAAGGACTTCTGCCCGAAACGTTCTGAGAAGATCAGTTCGTCCACATTGACCTTCACGTCGCGCCCCGTCTGAAGGTCACGGAGTAAGATCAGAAGCAGCGTGAGGCTGGTGAGCCGCTGTTGGCCGTCTACGATGTATCTCAGATTCTCCTTCTTGCTGATGATGATCGATCCGAGAAAATAGTGCGGATAGTCGGCTACTTTGCTACGAGGATGCGTCGTATCGTACTCCTCCAGGAACTTGTTGCTGAGATCGTCCACGAGCTCGCGAATCTGCTTTTCGTGCCACTTGTATTCGCGCTGATAGTAGTCAATCGAGTATTTCACGCCCTTGAGCAACTCGCGGACGGTCTTGGCTTTGCCGAGTATCTCTCTCATTGGAACCTCGCCTCAGAATGTTATCCAGCAGCCCCTCGGTTTCCTTCGCCAGTGACAGGACGTCGGCGCGGACCTCCGCCAGCGTCCACATCGGCTTCGGCTGGTAGAAGTAGCGGGTGAAACTGATCTCGTAACCGATCTTGACACTGTC
>JAPPDQ010000139.1 GCA_028875495.1 Chloroflexota bacterium | reverse complement strand
ATCGCATCGGCCTGACCGCGGAGTTATCGCTGCAATGCAGATTCGAGTTGACCGCCAACGCATTTCTGGAAGCCTTGGAAGGGCTTGATGCAAGGCTGGAGTTCGGCCTGCAGACCATCCATGACGACGAGGCGCGGGCCGTCGGGCGACCGAATCGCATGGACAAGGTGGAAGGCGTGATCGCCAAGCTGAACAACCGCCGGGTTCCGTACGAGATCTCGCTGATCTACGGATTACCGCTGCAAACACTCGATCGCTTTCGCACATCTGTCGAGTGGTGTCTGGACCATGGCGTCCCGCGCGTGCGAGCTTGGCCGCTGATGCTGCTGCGAGGCACGAGCCTCCACGTCCAACGCGCTCGTTGGGGCTACGTGGAATCCGAGGTCGACCGTATCCCCATCGTCGTGGAAAGTCATTCATTTTCGCGCGAAGACCATTCCGAGATGGCCCGAATCGCTGCGAGTTTGGAGCGATCGGATAACACACACGGGAACGCGACCTGATGTTCGTGGTAATCGAAGGTCTTGACGGTGTAGGCAAAACGACGCTCGTGAACGCCCTTGCCGAGCACTATGAGGGGAAACCGGCAAATACACCCGGCCCCTTGCTGCAAAGGTTGACAGATCCGATCCTGGATGCATTGGGCGACAACCAAACCGCGAGATGCTTGTTCTACGCCGCAAGTGTTCTCTCGGAAGGAAAGCGAGCTCGGAGGGCCGCGGATAGAGGCAGCGCGGTGTTTATGGACCGCTACTGGCTGTCGACGATCGCGTACGCGCGCGCAAGAGGAGTCTCGGTGGACCTGTCGTCATTGGAAGCTGTCGTTCCGGTACCGGATGTCACCGTGCTGTTGACCTTGGAGGAGCCTCAGCGGCGGCAGCGATTGGATGACCGAGACCGAGACCGAAGTCGTAAAGCTGCGGACATGGAAACGCTTGATCATGAATTCCGAGAAGCCGTTCTGCGTGAGATGCGATGCCGAACGCGCGCATTTGGTCTGCAGCCCGTTGAAGTCGATGTAACAGGTGCAAACAAGAGCGAGGCGCAACGGAGAGTGTTGGCGGTGCTCCCGTTCCGTGGGGATCGATGCTTGATCCAGCACACTCCCGTTTAAGAAGCTCCTCAAGCTGCCTGGTATGAAAAACGACTGCGACTCCCAGGCATTTCAACCTCCTCTCCGCTTGTTCTTAGGCCGCTCCCGGTCTATCGGCGAAAGTTACATCCGTCGCAGTTGGCTGACCAGTTTTCGGGTTTCTGCCAATTTTGAACTCGACGCGGTCGTCAACCTTCAAGAGCTCAAACGGTTCCTGGTCCGCCATATCTTCACGCATCCATCTGGCGTGGAAAAAGAGGTTTTCGCCGCCGCGATCCGGCGCGATAAATCCGAAATATCGGTCTGACGGAAGGTTGACAACGACTCCGGTCTCAGTCTTGGCGTCCCGAGACGAAGCGTCCTCGGGGAGAGCACGCGGCCGCTCGCTTTCGTGCGGTCTGCCGCCATGATCATCGCCAGTCGGCGCACTGAATTTGCTATCCATGAACAACCCGTTAACGAGCGGCTCACTTCTTCGGACGCGATCTTCGATGATTGTCGACATCATGATCGGGTGGGGTACCGCGTCCAGGAGAGCTTGCGCCGTGCGCGCGAAATACTCTCCGGTTTCTAACCGAAGGTCCCATGCCGGGACCACTACACTGCAATTCAGGGAGTTCAAGCGTTCGACAAGCGGAACGAAGTCGCCGTCGCCGGTTATCAACACGATGAAGTCGATCTTTCCGGAGATGGCGGCCTCGTGCGCATCAAGAGTCAGCAAGACATCGATCCCGCGTTCGCGCACCTTTCCATCGCCCACAGTCGCCATGGGCATGAAGTGCGTCGTCACTCTCGCCTTCATCAAGACATCTTCGAATTTCCTTTCGCGCAGCAGACGCCCTGGTGCACTGTCCGTGTCTTCCGCCGCAAACCGCCCCCTATAGTAATGCGCCTCCACGATATGGCAGAAACTAGGGGGTGTGTCCTTGCCTGCCCTGGCCGCAATTTCATGCCGCAGGAATTCGTGGAAGCCGGGAATCGAGATGCGGGCCTTGCGCGGATGACGGTAGCAGTAGTAGTCGCTGACCTTCGCGAAGTAGCTGCCGTCGTAGAACACGCCAATTCGGATTGTAGGCTGGGTCATTCGCCTTCTCCTAGGTTGTTGATGCCCAGAGGGACAGATTAATCTTGATCTTGGCACCCTTCCGTGAAGACGCCAGATTTCGTTGGGGTGCGCGTGACCTGCCACGCTATTTGATCAGGAAAATATGCCTGCGAAGAACGCAGGTTCTACGACCGACTCTACATGTTCAACGACTATCCAGGCTACAATACCATTGATTTGATGCGCTGGGCAAGCTCGAATCGGCACCCGGCGACCGACTCTAATTGCGTGTTCAGTCCGATGATTGCAGGTTGGTTGCAGACAATCCGGATTCTTTCACACGCAATCCGGGTATCGCCCCGGTGAAGGACACACCCGATTCCGGGCCGGAAATCAAGACGACTGCAGGCCGAAGCGATCATGCCGACCTTTTTGATCCTGGAGCAATTTTCACGCCCCGCCCCATCTTCGCGGGTTCGGCCCGATGATTGCACGCCTTGCTTCCCCCCCTGTCCGGAAAGGAGCGGTTAAGGACACCCC
>JAPPDQ010000168.1:236-2694 GCA_028875495.1 Chloroflexota bacterium | reverse complement strand
GGTACAGATACTCAGGGGCAATGTGCTCATGCAACACTCGTAGCACGCCGCAATGGTCCGTCGGATGAAACGGGGGCCCACGCTCTATGAAGCACCAGTCGAAGTTGCCATCGATTCCCCAAGTTAACGACGGCGCGTCGAAGTCGCGAATCACCTCCGACTCGGCGACGTACCCAAAGACATCCCGCACATTCGCGCTTATGCACGGTATCCCCCCCTCGACGCAGTCGCGCTTCAGAACGCGCCTGCCAATTTGAAGTGAGAAGAGCGCTTGGTCCCCGAGTTGGACCTCTGTGAACTCGATATCTTGTTGACCAGCATTCCACGGCCTGATTGACTCAGACGCAGCTTCACCAAGAAGCCCATTGAATTCGTCTATGGAATAAGTCGGTTCGGACTCTTTCTCAGCACCGAGGCGGCGAAGTGTGTCAGCATCCCAGCAAACACGATCCAGCATCCAGTGGTCCAAGGCGTTGAACTCTGGCCACGCCAAGACATGGCAACGGAGAGCAGGCGATTGGAACGTAGTGGGCGATCCCTTGAACTGGTTATAGAGACTTGCGGCTTCGTCCAGATCGTTGCGGGCGGTTGGCCACCGATTGGCGTCTCTCGTTTCCCCTGTCTCCGACGCGAGATAGGCGAAGATCGGATCCTGCTGCATGGGCTCGTCATCCCGCTTGCGCACGATTGCCAGCACGTACGTTTTCTTTGGTGTGGCGTAGAACGTTCGCACTGGAAGCGAGATGACCGCACGCACGAGGCAGTGTTGCTTGACGAAATCCAACATCCCTTTCTGGTTCAGAAGGCCGTCGGGCACAATCGCAATGGCCGTCCCGCCGCCCCTTAGGCTCCGAACAATCCACTGCAACGCCAGGGCTTCCGTACCTCGACCAGGAGCTGCATATCGGTCCGCAAGCCCCGTTTCCGCAATCGCGCCCTTTAGGCTGCTTGACCCGCGTGTGACGTAGGGAGGGTTCGTCAGTATGAGATCGTGGCGGGCGGCATCATCTATCCCGAACGTACCGACGTTCGTGCGCACCAGCCTGAACATGGGGTTTATGACCTTCCTCGCGAACTCTTCCGTAAACCCCGGACCGTTGTACCGCGCAATAAGGTCGGAAAAGTAGATGAGCGCGTTGGCCTTAGCGAGAATGATCGTTCGTTCGTCTTCCTTCTCGTCGCTCCCCCTGTCATATCCGATGAGCGAGATGTCAGGGCCAATTACGCCGTTCGTCGGTTTGAACGACGCCATAAGACGCGGATTCTGGAGGATAGCTTCGAGAAGGAATCCACCCACACCGCAGAACGGATCACAGATGGACGCGCCGGGTGGCAGATCATTCGCGCCGGACATTTCTATGATGGCACGAACTACATTCCGTGGCGTAAAGAACTGTCCCAAGTGATGTAGGCCTGCGCCCTGGCGGAGGAAGGACTCGTAGAGTCTGGTCTTGAACTCCTTGTCGATGTACTTGAAGGATCCGTACTCGCTGTCGTGGTCACGCAGGTCGTTCAAGACCTCGCAGAACAGACGGGCCTGTGATTTGTTTGGCTCACCTTGTTCATTGACGAAAATTGTCCCGTTGATGATGCCAGTGCCATCGTCACCGTCCGGAAAGAGTTGGTGAATCGCAGGCCTGCTGATGTTTGCATAGTGTGTCAGCGCCGGTGCATGCCCGGCGGAATCGTCGAGGGCGCACACACTATTGAAATCATTGTGTGGCTCGAGAACGCCAAGATCCGAGAGGAACTTGAATACGAAGAGCTCAACGACGTTGTACAGACACTTCTCGGGCTCTTTCCCCGTATTGATCCAGATCTTCTGCCAGATGGTCTGTGCGAGCTGAGAAGGGTCGATCAAGGATGGAGTGTGCAAGTCGTCGTTGTGCGCAGAAAGCGAGTGGTCGGCCTGATCGACAATCGTCTCAATCGCTTGCCGATACTCAGAGGTCGCGCTACCGTCGACCAAGGACTTGGCGTTGAAGGTCGGCAGAGAGTCCGTGGAACGGACAGGATTACCGGTATGCGCATTGATCCAGTGGGTCGTCCCGCCGTCGCTGACGATTAGCAAGTTACACAGACCCCTGGCAGTTGGGATTGACCGCTCAATGGCCTTGCGAACCTTCGTTGGAGTGCTCAGTTCAGCAGGAGTCTTGTATTCGACACTAGCCTTTACGGCACCCCTCCCTAGGACCACCAATCCGTCGGGTTTGTTCTTTAGAATGGCTCCGGGCGGTTTGCCCGAGATGACGCCGGCGCGTTTGAGTTGCGCTACAGTCGATGCGCCGAGCCGATGGTACGTGTAGCGCCCGAGCGAAACGGGCGCTGCTTGGAGTAGCTCTTCGCTCACAGCGACACGTGGCCGTGCGCGGTCCGGCGCGTACATCGCGAAGCCAGAACATGGGGCGCGCGGCCGAGCGTGGCGACGGGGTGGTTCGACCCCGCGAGACTAGGCCGT
>JAPPDQ010000168.1:0-226 GCA_028875495.1 Chloroflexota bacterium | reverse complement strand
CTGGATGTGAGGATGCTGAACCCCACGATCACGGTCACCGGACAGCCCTCGGCGGAGGCGAGGAATCCGGGCCGCTTGGGCGGTTTGAGCGGGGGCCCAAGCCACGCCGGACTGCCGGTGCCGGTCCGTCGTTCATCGGGGGTCTCCCGTTGGGGGAAGCAGGCCCATAGTGTCGCACAGATTGCACTTGGTCGATCGCGAATAGCGGCGCGGGGGGCAACCGATT
>JAPPDQ010000429.1 GCA_028875495.1 Chloroflexota bacterium | reverse complement strand
GCTCATGTAGTTGCCGTTAGTGGCCTTGAGGTGCTCGACTGCGCTTCCGAGCGCCTCGGCCATGACCGACTTCCAAGTCGCTCCGCTCGGCAGCCATGAAGCGTCATCGGCCTCCGCCATGCGGACGAGTTGGGCCTTGAGCAGCGACACGTGATGTGGTGCGCCACGACCTCCCACGTTCAGCGCATAGTCGGCCAGCGGCCTCAGGAGGTTCCGGATGACCATATCGTCGAGGTGGTAGCGGAACGCGCTGTATAGCGCCGGCCCGACGGCGTCCGCGTCCATCTTCCCGTCCCACTCCAAGAGTACGCTCTTCGCCTCAGCCGAAAGCTGGTCCGCGGGCTCGACTCCTTCTAACAGTTTCCGGTACGCCAGTCCGGGAATCGACACCCGTTCGGCATGAACGTCGCCCATGTCCTCGACCGTGGCGTTCGGCATCTCCTTGAGTCGGTCGTAGATGCGTCTTGCGCGGTGCTCCGTCGCGTACTGGACGCTGATGTAGTGGGGATAGTCGTCGTCCACCTGCTTGTTATTCGCCGTTACAATAAATCCGTTTTCCGGGTTTCGAATGCGCGGCATCTCCTCGAACGGGATGAAACCCTCCCACTCGTGTTCTCCCGTCCATCCCGGCACCGGGAGCCAGGCATTCGCCATGCTCCGCACAGGCACCTTCCCCCGCGTAAGGTAGGCGATGTCGCCGTCAACGTCCCCAAAGACGTAGTTGTTGCATGGATCGACCCAGCCCCGCATAGCTTCGTCCATCTCATCGACCGAGCTTGACCTTAGCTGAAGCAGCAGCGCCTCGTGCGCCGTGTTCGCCCCGTGTGTCGCCGTGTACTTGAACGCGATCGCCCGCCCACTGCTCGGTTCACCCACCACAATCGGCCCGTGATGCGTGGTCGTCACCTCTATCTCGACCGGCTCCGAGTCTCGAACCCGAATCACTTCAGTGTGAGTCTCTGCGTGCTTCCAGCTTCCTTTGTGATCGTAGTGGAGGGACGATCCACTTTTGAACGATTCGATATACAGGTCTTGGTAGTCCGCCGCGGCGTGAGTCACGCACCACGCCACTCTTGCGTTGTGCCCGAAATGCGGAAATCCGGGACACCCCGGAAATGACAGCCCCATCCCGTCGAATTCGTCACACGCGATGTGGTTCTGGTAGTAGACGCTCGGCGTTTCGATGGGGCGATGAGGGTCGCCCGCTACGAGAGGCTTGCCGGAGGCCGTCCTGCTCCCGTGCACCGCCCAGTTATTGCTGCCGGAGTCGGCATCTGCCATCCCGTCCAGATGCTCAGCCCCCGACTCGTACTCACCCAGCACGTCGTAGTTCTCGCCGAGGTACTCCGCTCCCGGTTGAACGATCAGCAGTCCCCCCTTCTCATACTGGGGCATCAGTTCCGCCGCTCGCTCCGGGCCGAGCGCTGCCACCGTCTTCGCCCGCCACAGCTTGGCCTCCATGTGGCCCATCAGAACATGCCGTGCCTTGAATACCGCAAGACAGTCCTCCGCCGTCCACGACTCCGGCGACTCGCCGAGCATTGCATACTCCACAGGGAGCGCTTCCGTCGTCTCGATGAATCCGTTCACCCCCTCCGCGTACGCCTCGAACATCGCCCGCGTCTCGGAGTTGATCGCCTCATAGTCCCGCTCGACCGACCGCCGGAGCTGGAACTTGCGCATGAGCACGTCCTGCTCGACCGCGCTCTCACCTGCGACTTCAGCCCATCGCCCGTACGCCCAACGGCGGTCATGGTCCATCTGGAAGAGCCTGTCCTGTGCGGTTGCAAACCCCTGGCCGAAGAAGGCGTCGTGCACGGTCGTGGCCTTCACGTGCGGGATGCCGTACGTGTCTCTGAAGACGGTCACCGGCCCGTCCAGAGCATCGAAAGAAAGATCGGTCTTGACGTTGGGAAGGGCGGCGTCGAGGGCGCTCTGAGGTACTGATCGTGATTCGGACAAAGGGGGACTCCTCATATATGACTGCTGTGAGCGTGAAGTGTAGGAGGATAGTGGTCGTCCGTCAACGCGAACGGGCGCCGTAGCCTTCCCGATTAACGAAAGAGGTGGACACTTAGTGCCCACCTCATCAGGTCGTGTTTTGGCTCTGGGAGCTACTGCTGCGGCTCTTGCACCAACACCCCCAGGGTCGTGCAGTTGGCTGGATCCGTGCTGGCGTCCTGCTCACGCCTTGCACAAACGTCGACGTTGATCGTAGAACCGCTTGCAACAGCGGCGCTGGTCTCGACTCTGACCCTGCCCTCGGCGCCATCTGAACGAGACTTCACAAGGCACGTCAAGGTGCCGCCGGACACGGTGGTAACCGGGCCTTTACCCTCACTCGCGAACTCTTCCGTCTGGTTCGGATGACTGCATGTCAGGTCTTCGGTGAGGGCCTTGTCGTCGTTGTACTGGAGAAGATTACCAGCGGTTAGTTCGTTCGGCAGTCTGATGTCCACAGCGATCGACTCTTGCTCGCCGTCCTCGATAACCGGGAGATTCTCATATGAGGCCGTGATAGTGAACGGTTCACCGGGTGCGGGTATCTCCGGGTTCGCCTTCACGACAATGCTCTGAGCAATCAGTCCCAGCGAGGAACATTCCAAACTCCTCATCGTCGGCGATCCTCCCGACCCGGCCGCCAGTGTTAGAGAAGCGCAGTTGTTACTCCAGAGCTTTTCCTCCTTCACTCCTCTTAC
>JAPPDQ010000451.1 GCA_028875495.1 Chloroflexota bacterium | reverse complement strand
GGCTTCCTTACAGCAGCTCGACGATGAGCCGGACGACCATCCGCGGGGTGTAGAACTCGCCCCCCTTCTTGCCAGCGTCGTCGGCGAACTGCTCGATCAGGTACTCGTAGGCGCGGCCGAGTAGGTCGGGCTCGGCCATGCGGTCGTTGCGGAGCGAGACCTGCGAGAAGTGCTGCACGAGACGGGCGAGCACGGTGTCGCGGTTGCGGGCGTCGCCGAGCCGGCGCTCGTCGTTGTAGTCGATGCCGGCGAGGACGCCTTCCAGCGCCGGGTTCTGCTCCTCGAGCGCCGCGCACGCCTTGTTCAGCGTCTCGCCGATGTCGTTGGCCGTCCTCTGGATGGCGCCCCACCGCGCCCGGTCCGGCACGAAGAACTGGTGCTCGTCCGGGTCGGTCCACGCGACGTCGGCTGGCACGCCCTCCTCGATCAGCTTCTCCGCCTCCTCCTCGAACCGGTCCGACAGCCGCTTCAGGAAGAGCAGGCCGAAGATGTAGGTCTTGTAGTCGCTGCTGTCGATCGACCCCCGGAGGATGTCGGCCGCCGACCAGAGGTACTGCTCGAGCTGGGCGACGCTCAGGACTTCCGGGAAGAGGTCGGGGGTGTCGGAGAGGGGAGGGGACGAGGGTGCTGGCTCGGGCGCGGCATCGCCGCTGTTCTTCGGTGGCGCGGCGTTCCCGGCAGTGTTCCCGATGAGGCGAGCGGCAATCTCCGCTTTCTCCCGGCCGGAATCGTCCAGGCCGAAGGCCCGGCACAGCTCCTTCAGACGGTTCCGTGAGAGGTCGGGCAGGATCTCGTCGAGCCGGGCCTTGCGGGAGCCGGCCAGGGCCTCGACGAGTTCCGTCTTCACGCGGCGGTCGTAGACCTCCAGCTCGTAGTACTCGACGTTGGCGCGGAGCTCGTCCGCGGTCAGCTCAGAGAGGATGGCACGCTTCGTGGGCATATGCAGTCACTGTTTGGGGAAGTCCCCGATTACTCGGCGAGCCACTCCCCGGCTTCGGGTCCCCACTACTGCGAGAGGAGCTTCCTGACCAGCCGGTAAACGGTCGTCTGTCCCGGTCTACGCGGCCAATCGACACATGGTGGAGTGTCCCGCTGCTCTGCTCGGTTCACCGCAAGCACTATGCTCTCTCTGGGGAACTTTCGACCATGAACGTCCTTGTCGTAGCCCGGAAGATGCCGCTTGAGCCGGCGGGAGCACTCGTTGGACGTGCGCCCACGCGTCCCATCTTCGAAATGGAGCAGAAGCCAGTACTCGAACTTGGGATTGCTGAGGGCGAATCCGTAGTTGTCGGCTCCCTGCGCCCATCGGTGGAGGTGAGCCAACTGCTGCTCACTCCACTGATCCCTGTCCACCACAAGCCATGCTTCGTCGGAGTTCCTGATCTCCTCGTCCTCGAGGTACTGCTCCATGCGCCTCAACACCTGGTCGGGTGAATTGTCTCCGCGCCATTTCAGGCAGCGCACGTGAATGACCGAGGCATCGTTGAAGAGGGCAAAGTAGCGGGGCTCTGTCTTCTCTCCCTCCGAGGCAATCACGAATAGCTTCCTGTACCGCCGATGCCCATATGGTCTTCGAAACCTACGCCTTCTTGGAGCCACTGTACCCTGATCCCGACGATACGATCCGAGGGATGCCACCCAGCCGTCCCTGGAGGTAGCTCTTGCGAATATCCTTGTCGTATCGCACGTCCCGGTAGTCACTGAACGAGAACAGGCTCGACACGCCGGAGGCGTCCCGTTCCGTGACCCACATCTCGTCGCGGCGCAACCATCGTTGATCCATCAGCAGGACGTCGTGCGTCGTCAGGAGCAGTTGCGTACGGGTGTCTTCGCTACGGGACGCCAGGTAGTCCTCAAGCAGTCGCCGGGTCAGCAGGGTATGCAAGCTGCGGTCAACTTCGTCGATGACGTAGACACGCTTGGACTTGTCGGAAGAGAGATCGAGAAAGGCGGGAAGGAGATCGATGAGACGCCGCGAACCATCCGACTCCTGGGACACCTCGAAGTTCGCTCCCGCGCCATCGGTCATCGGATGTACCGTTACCCGCTTCATGACTACCAGTTCGCCGTCCTTGCGAGTCATCAGGAACTGGTTGTTGGCTTCGTCTTCCACAAGAACGGCGCGCCCATGACCCAACTGTTCCTGAAGTTCCCCTTCCAGCCCTTCCGGGATCTGGATGTGCTCCAGCGGGACCTGCTCGCTGCCAAGGTGGGAAATACCTGTATCGAGGTCACCCAACATCTCGTTCATGGTCATGGTGAGAGGGTGGTCCTCATCGAAGAACAGCACTCCCCCCCCGAATCGCGCATCGGGGGCCACCATCTGAAGGGTGTCTTTGAACCAGTCGTGGATTGGTCTGAACTGCTGTAGTTTCTGCGAAACGGAGTTGTTGAGAAAGAGCTGATTGTCGCGAGTTCCCTGAAAGGCGAATCCCAAGTGGGGATCTTCCTCCAGGGATTTGTCGAATTCAATCTCTCCGTTTCTCCGGTGATAGAGGGTTCGTTCGCCAGTGCTGGTGATGCGCACCAGGTGCTCTTCAATCACCTTTTCCCGGGTCATCGCAAAGCCGAAAGCGTAGATGACCTCGTCGATCAAGACTTCGAATCCAAAGCGGGATGGCTTCTTCGCAAACCCTTTCTCCAACAAGAAGGGGCGCACCGGGATCCTGGTGTCCGGGGGAGTGCCTCTGACCACCTGGAT
>JAPPDQ010000616.1 GCA_028875495.1 Chloroflexota bacterium | reverse complement strand
ACCTGCCTATACCGAACGGTGTTCTCCGGCCCCGACGGCCGGATGTTCGCCGAGTGCGATGGATTGGAACCCGAGTACGATATCGAGGGCGACGAAGGCTACGTCCGAGCGACGGTTTACTCATCGCTGGGCGTAAAAGCATGGACACAGCCGGTATTCGTCAGCGAAGAGAAATAGGAGGAGACACCAATGCTAAAGCTGGGATGGATGGCGCGAGCGACGGACGCCGAGGTCTTCGCCGGACACGTGAAGTTCGCCAGGGAGCTCGATCTGGACGTGATCGACTTTCACCTGGGAGGGATGCCGCGTGACATCGATTTCGTGATGAAGATCAAGATGATGTGCGTCAAGGCCGGTCTGCCCGTCGGCTACCTCGGCGGGGGCAGTTTCGTAGGCCCTCTCGACATGCGAGACGACAGAATGGAGCAAGGCAGGGCCGACGTGGACATGACTGCCCTGATGGGCGGCCAGATGCTGCGAGTATTCGCGCGCCACAATTGGCCGGACACGAAGGAAGAGCAGGAGTATTTCTGGGGACCGATGGTCGAGGACTTCAAGGCTCTGTCCGACTATGCCGCCGAGCGCGGAGTCGTCATCGGCCTGCAGAACCATGACAACGGTAGCTTCTGCATGACCGCCGACCAGGCCCTGCGCATCCTTAGCGACGTGGACAAAGAGAACTTCACCTTCCTGTGGGACACCGGGCAGTGGCTGGGGGCCATCGGCTCACATCCTCGCGGCGAGTTCGATCCGAACGTCGACCTGTACCAGGACTACCTCGTCCCCACCGCGCCATACGCCGGTTCCGTGCGGGCGAAGATATACCAGATCGACACCGGCGTCGAGACATACCTCGACTACCCGAGAATCTTCGGCATACTCAAGGACGTCGGATACAACGGCAACATCTCCATCGTCTACGAGGGAGCCGAGGGCCGCAACAAGTGTACTCCCGAGGAGGGGATTGCCCTGGCGGCCAAGCACCTGCGCAAGGTCATCGCGGAGGTCTACGGGTAGGGCAAGACGGTCAAACGAGTCCGTTGAAACACTGAACCGTTGCCTAGCTGGTGACGGTTATTGCCTTGCTCCCCTTGTGCCGCCGGCTTGCGTTCTCCATCCGTTCGAGTTGACGCAACCCCTTGGTGGTGTCGCTGGCGATCCTCGCCTTGTCGGAATTCGCCCAGCGGTACTTGAAGAGCCAGTACGTGAAGGCGCGGTGCTCGGCCATGGAGGACTCGCCCTCGGGGTCGAGCGTCTCGCTCTCCCGGAACATGCAGAGCAGTTCTTCACGGGTCTTCCGGTAGATCAGCGGAAATGCCTGCTCCGAGTAGCCGTTGCGGTACTTTACGCCGTTTGACGTGTCTCGCTTGCGCAACTCCAACTCGCACGCCAGCTGCAGGGCTTCCTCGACCGTGACGCCGTAATGGTAGTTCAGGTACCCGCGATACTTGTCGCCTCCGAGCAGTTCCGGGATGCGCTCGGTATCGAATCGGATAGGAAACCTTCCCTCGAATAGCAGAGTCTCGATCTCACCCGGAGGGACGCTTCCACGTATTTCGTCCAAGAGACGTTCTGCGAGGAGAAGCCAGTCAAACGCCTCCCCAGCGATGAAGTAGTTGTACTTGCGTTTCTTCCGTACCTCGGATGGCGCGGTCCACAGCGCCATCGCCGTGAGCAGGGCTTCCGGCCAGTCTCGCCCCTCGGCTAGGGCCGCTTTGAGTTGATCGACGGCAAGGCGTCGAGTGTCGTCGCCGTTTGTAGTCGAATTGCTATCCATATTCTGCAAAGAACTGCGGTCGGTCTGGCTTGTCTGTGTCAAGGTACTCTATGAAGGAGTCTACGGGCAGGGTGTTGAGGATGTGCCTAGGTTCGCACCACGCCCTGCGGGCTACGGCAACCCCGCAGCGCTGGTTGTCGAGGCTCTCTGAGTCGTGAGCGTCGCTGTCGATCACGAGAGGGACACCAAGCTCACGGGCGCGGTGTGTATGAGTGTCCTTGAGGTCGAGGCGTCGTGGTGAAGCGTTGATTTCCAGCGCCGTGCCCGTCTTGGCAGCCGCCTCGAATATGGCCTCGAAATCAGCCTCGATGGGCTTGCGCTCCCCGATCATCCGGGTAGTCAGGTGGCCCACGGCCGTCACGTGCGGACTGTGCATCGCCTTGATGATGCGTGCTGTCATCGTCCCAGCGTCCTGACCCATGCCTGAGTGGACGGAGGCCACCACCCAGTCCAGTTTATCGAGCGCATCGTCGGGGTAGTCAAGACTTCCGTCAGCGCGGATGTCGACTTCCGACCCGGCCAGCAGCTTGATGTCGCCGAGCCGGTCTTCCAACTGCCGGATTTCCCGAATGTGCTCTTCGAGTCGCTCTATGCTGAGACCGTTGGCAATGCCCCTTCCAGCCGAGTGGTCGGTTATGGCGACATACTCATAGCCGCGCTCACGGGCTGCGACGACCATCATTTCGGTCGCGTCACGCCCGTCGCTCCACTCGGTGTGAACGTGGAGATCGCCTTTCAGGTCGGATACCTCCACGAGCCGGGGGATGGAACCCTGCCGGGCTCGCTCGATCTCGTCGGTGCCGCGACGGAGTTCGGGCGGAATGTACTGGAGGCCGAGCCGCTCATACATGGCTGACTCGTCCGTGAAGGACTCGGTTTCTCCGGTCTCTGTGTCCTTGATGCCGTATTCATTGACCGGGAGGCCTTGCCGCACC
>JAPPDQ010000250.1 GCA_028875495.1 Chloroflexota bacterium | reverse complement strand
AGGGGAAGAGTACGTGCCGCACTCCTATTACCACATTTCTTCTGAGACAGCCTCCAAGGGTTGCCCGTCCTCCGCTCGGCACCCATTTTCATACTTATGAGTGTCGGTGAAAATCGACATGAGCGATTACCACGAACGAACTTCGGCAAGGCCTTGGTTCGCTAACGAACTAGTGTCCTGTCTCAGGGATTCACCACATAAATCCGTCCGAGACAATCCCGTCTCCCGTCGTGGGAGATGGCTAGAGCCTGCCCCGTACCCGATACGGGGGTGAGGGTGTTTTGAGTACGCTGCCAAGATCATGTGGAACCAGTATTAGCTCCCCGGCCCTACACCCTCGTCAGCCCAACCTTCAAGCTCGACGTCGACCGCCGGCGCGCTGCGATAGCCCGCTCGGTAGCGTTCGGCAACATCCCCGTCGTCCACTCTCATCGGATTCCTATTCAAAAAGGCCTTCACAATATCAATCACCAGCGCCACGTCTTGCCCCGCCTCGATGAGCGGCGACCTCGGTGTCTTCCCGTTGACGATGCAGTCGTGGAAGTGGCGCAGTTCCCGGCGGAACGGGCTCTCCCAGTCCACTGCCGGCTCCTTCGCGAACGTCGCGCCGTCCTCGTCGATCTCGTGGATCCTCACCTGCGCCACGTCACGCGAGAAGCCCGTCGGGTACGACACGATTACCCGCTTCCTGCTGCCGTAGACCTCCAGCGTCTCGTAGAAGTCCCACAGATCGGGCAGGTCCACCCACGTCGCCACGCACCGCACGCCTTCGGGATACTCCAGCGTGGTCGAGACTGCCCCGCCGTCCTGCCATATCTCCGTATTGATGACCCTGCTCGGAGCCCCGAACAGGTCGCGCAACCCGTACAGGTCATGGATCATGCTGCCCGCAACCGTGCTGAAAGCGCGGCGGATGTGCGGCGGCACATCTCCAATCGCCTGGTGCTCGGCCAGTCGCCGCGCGGCCCTCGTCTTTTCAATCACGTCAGGCGGGATATCGTCGAATGTCCTCGTCCTGAACTGGCCCACGTGCAGATCGTTGTCCGGGTGAAAGTGATTGACCTGCACGAAGCGAATGTCGTCCATCGCGGCGATCTCCGGTTTCGCAACCTCATAGGCTAGCTCGTACAGCTTCGTGTACCCCGCCTGCGCCACCTTGTCCGAACGCCGGACGGCCTCCGCAATCTCGGCGAACTCCTCGTTGGAGTAACAGACAGGCTTCTCGACGAACACGTGCTTCCCTGCATCCAACGATGCCACGACAACCTCCGTCTTCGGGTCGTAGTGACACATCAGCACGGCGTCGATATCCGAGTCCAGCATCTCGCGATACTCGGTGTAGCGGTTCGGCACGTGAAACATCTTCGCGGCGTACTCGACCGCCGACGGCGACACGTCGCATACTGCCGCGACCTCGAACTCCTCCGCAAGCTCCGTGAGGAAAGGCAGGTGCTGGATCTGCGCGATCGCGCCGCACCCGACGACGCCTATGCGTACGGTGTCCATATCGCTCCTCAAGTCCTTCCCGCCCGCGGGGCGACGTCGTTCCACAGGTCGGCGAGCTCTGCCGAGCGCCGGTAGACCTCAAACAGCGCGTCCCAAACATCGCTACGAGACGCGGACGCTGAATCAAGGTCGCCGCTTGCGACGGCAGCCTTCAGCGCATCCGCTTCGTCGGACTGCTTGCCTGCCGCGAGGTCGGCGGCATCACGGACGGCCAGCGTCGCAGCCGTCAGGCTGTCCAGCAGCTCGCCGAACGGGGTCGTCTTGTCCGTCTCCACGTCATAGGCGGTGGACGACGCGAATCGGTGCGGCATCCGCTCGCCCTCCGGTGTCCACATCGTGTGCGTCGGCTGGATATGCGGCGTCACGGAGAGGTACATCGTCATCGGCTTGTCGCCAAGCACGCGGAGCGAGTGGAGCTGGTCGACGAGAGCGACTACCATCTGGCCCGGTCCGACATCGCCCGTCTCGCCGTCGATGGTGAACTCCGCCCGTCCGTCCAGCACGAGGAATATCTCATGTCCGAGGTCGTGGGAATGTGGCTCCGCCGCCTCTCCTGCCTCCAGCCGCATGAACCGCGACCGTATCTGCGGAGTCACAAGCACGCTGCGCACATCGGTACGGTAGTCGTACACCGTCAGGGCCATGGGCTTCTCTCCTCCAAAACGTCGGCGGAGAGTGTAGGAGCAGGCCCGACAGGGTGTCAAGGAAAGGCGAAAGGTGCGGGAGCTTATTGCTCACGCTCATCCATTCAGAACCCTTCAGCGCGTCGGTGGATACGCCTTCCCTTCAGCCTCACTTGCCTGAAGATGGCAGCGTCATGTCGAAGAACCCACGTAGCTCACTCTCTGGCACGCTTTCTGCCTTCTTTAGTCCTCGTGTGTCGACATTATTGGAGTCCCGTTGCACAGCAAAACTTGCCGTAGACACTTGAGAGAGGCGAGCGTCAATACTGCGAGATACCGCGACCACATTCTCCACCGACGGTAGGGCAATTGCTCCTTGAAGACCTGATCCGGTGTCCGGATTCCGATAGTGTACCGCGGAGACTATGACCGACCGGTCTCCTAGACTGTACTTGGACGAGATTGTGCGGGACTTGAGACGAGTGACTGTCGCTCCGCTGACCTGTTCTCGTTGTCCACGGTCAATGTGCAAGGCGATGAAATCATGGCCGAGCTCTGGAATTCCATGGATCTTGTTCTCTTCG
>JAPPDQ010000479.1 GCA_028875495.1 Chloroflexota bacterium | reverse complement strand
CTAAAGCAAAGCAGCGTCATACCCGCGAAGGCGGGTATCCACAGGGGGAAGGGTGTTCTTCTCGCCAGGGCTGAACAGCTACGGTCGCGCCCTTATGGTTTTCTCACCATCCTGCTAAAGTGACTCTCCGTGACTTTCAGGAGTTGAAGAATGTACTTCGACCGGCGGCTATTCGGACTGACTCGCGGCGTAAGGCTTCGAATACTCTTTGCGGCGGCGCTTGGCCTGATCGCAGTGGGGGCCGGCGTTGCTCGGCTTGCCATTTCCGGCGTCGTGATCTACCGGGTCCTGACGGGAGAGTCGAGCTTCTCGGAGCTGGCGCTGTCTCTGTCTGCCATCACGGCGCTGATCGTGGCGCGGAGTCTCTTTCAGTATTGGCAGAATTCCGTCAGTCATCACACCGCGAACATCGTCAAGATCGGGCTGCGTCGAGACGTATATGACCATGCCCTCGACCTTGGGCCGGGATACTTCGACCGCAACAGGACGGGCGACGTAGTCCTCACGCTCGTCGAGGGCATCGAGCGTCTTGAGACGTTCTTCGGACAGTACCTGTCGCAAATCATCGTGTCGGCCATCGCGCCATTGGCGATCTTCGCGTACATGGTGACGCTCGATGTGTACATAGCGCTCATCTTCCTCGTGTTCGCCTTCCTCACGCTGGCCGTTCCCGCCATGTTCTACCGTTGGAACCGGGATACCAGCTTCGGGCGACGTAAGGCGTATGGCGAACTGGGCGCGGACTTTCTGGACAGCGTTCAGGGCCTATCGACGCTCAAGGCGTTCGAGCAGAGCCGGAGCCGTGGCCGTGCCCTGGCCGAGCGCGCACATCGCCTCTACCGCAGCACGATGGGCGTCGTCGCCGCCAACAGTGCGACGAGCGGCGCGTCCATCTTCTTCATGGCCACGGGCGCTGCCGTTGCCCTTGCGGTGGGCGCGGCCCGCGTCAGCAGCGGCGATATGGAGCTCCGCCCTCTGCTGATCGTGCTGATGCTCGGCGTCGAGGTGTTCAGACCAATGCGAGAGCTTACCAACCTCTACCATCAAGGAATGGCCGTGCTCTCGTCGGCGCAGAGCGTCTTCGAAATCATGGACGAGCCGGCGTCGGTCGTCGATCCGGTACCGGACGCGGAAGCGCAGTTGCCGGAAATTAGACCGCGGGTCTCCTTCGAAGGTGTCACATTCGGGTATGACGGAGGGCACAGGCCTGCGCTGGAGGACGTGTCGTTCGAGCTTCGTGAGGGGGAAACGCTCGGCGTGGTCGGAGCCAGCGGCGCCGGGAAGTCGACGCTGGTCTGGCTCATGTACCGGTTCTACGATCCTCAGGCAGGATCGATCAGACTGGACGGACATGATCTTCGTGCTCTCCCGCTCAGCACGATCAGAGACAACATATCGGTCGTCACGCAGGATACCTACCTGTTCCATGGGACGGTCGCGGACAATCTTCGTTTCGGAAAGCCGGACGCGCCGCAGAGCGAGTTGGAGGAGGCCGGACGCGCCGCGAACGCCCACGAGTTCATTTCGCACCTGCCGCATGGCTATGACACGGTCGTCGGCGAGCGCGCCGTCCGACTGTCGGGAGGCCAGCGCCAGAGGCTGGCGATCGCCAGGGCATTGCTAAAGGACGCCCCGATCCTGCTCTTGGACGAGGCACTCTCCAGCGTGGACGCCGAGAACGAGTCCGCCATCCAGAGTGCGCTCGACCGTCTGATGGAGAACAGAACGACGCTCGTCATCGCTCACCGTCTTTCAAGCGTCATCAACGCGGACCGCATCCTCGTGCTCGACGAGGGCCGCGCCGTGGAGATCGGGACTCACGCCGAGCTGATCGAGGCCGATGGCACGTATGCCGGCCTGATGCGCCAGCAGACTCAAATGGGAATTGAGGAGGCCGCCCCCGCAGGCGTGGAACTGGCCCGACCGCGCGTCTCGGTGGATCATGCCCCCGATCTTTCGCATCTGTCTTCCGGTCACGGTCACCATCATTCTGCATCGTCCGACCACACGGATGAGGGCCAGGAAATCAACATCCGGTCCCTGACCGTCTGGCTGCGGCTGTTCGGGCTGGTCCGACCGGTCAAGTTCCAATTCCTCATAACCCTGGCGCTGGGGATGCTCCACCACGGCTCCGTAATCGTCCTCGGCGCTTTCAGCGCGCTCCTGGTCGGAGCGGTATTCCGCGACGAACCCATAACAACGCTGCTGGTTCTCGTATGCGTCTTCGCGCCGCTCTCTGCCCTTCTCTTCTACCTGGAGACGTGGCAGGCGCACGACATGGCATACCGGCTGTTGGCGAGGATGCGGATCGACCTGTACAACAAGCTGGAGCCCCTCGCTCCCGCGTACATGGTGCGGCGTCGATCGGGTGACTTTGTCAGCGTCGTCGGGGGAGACGCGGAGACGGTCGAGTACTTCTTCGGCCACGCGATCTCGCCGATGATCGTGGCGGTCCTGATTCCGGGCGGGCTGGTGGTGGCTTTGGCCGTGTTGGCGTGGCCTGTCGCCGTCGTGCTCGCGCCGTTCCTCGTAGCCGTGGCCGTCAGCCCGTACTTCGCCAACACGCGCATCGAGCGGCTCGGCGATGAGATTCGGGGTCGCATGGGGGACATTCACGCCTACATGGTCGATAGCATTCAGGGGATGCGGGAGATTTCGGCTTTCGGTCGCGGGGACGACCGCAACGAGGAGCTTACCGAGAAAGGCTGGGCCTATGCCGGTCATCTGGTCAGGTTCCAAAGGTCGCAGGCGTTCCAGATAGGCTTCATGGAAGCCATGATGGGACTCGGCGGACTGGCAGTCCTGACGACGGGCGCTTGGCTCGTGTACGACGGGCAGATCGCCCGCGAACACCTGCCTCTGGTGAGCGTGCTGGCGCTGGCGGCGTTCAGTCCCGTGATGGAACTGGCCCGCACCATGAAGCAGATGATGGAGACGCTTGCCGCGTCCCGCCGCATACTTGCGATCCACGATGAAGCCGTCCCGGTACAAGACGGCCCCGGCGTTGCAGAAGAGGAGGGTGAAGGTCTCTCAGCAACCCCCTCTGTCGAGTTTCAGGGAGTGGGATTTGCGTACTCCGAGGGCGATCCGCAGGCTCTGGCCGACGCTTCGTTCAAGATCGGGTCGGGTGAGACCGTTGCCATCGTGGGTCGCTCGGGGGCGGGAAAGACCACGAGCGCCTACCTGATGATGCGCTTCTGGGACCCCGCCGAGGGCGTAGTTACGCTGGACAACCACTCTCTGGAAGAATTCCTGCTCGATGACCTCCGCGGTCGGATGGCGCTCGTCGCGCAGGACACGTACCTGTTCAACGACACGGTGCGCGAGAACATCCGGCTCGGACGCCAGGACGCCACCGACTCCGAAGTTGAGGAGGCCGCGAGGCAGGCCAATGCGGTCGAGTTCATCGAGTCCTTCCCGGACGACTACGACACCCGTGTCGGAGAGAGAGGAATGCAGCTTTCCGGGGGTCAGCGGCAGCGGATTGCCATCGCGCGCGCCATCCTCAAGAACGCGCCGGTTCTGATCCTCGACGAGGCGACTTCGCATCTGGACGCCATCAGCGAGGCGACCGTTCGCGACGCGCTCACGCGGCTGATGAAGGGAAGAACGACCGTCGTGATCGCGCACAGGCTCTCAACCATTCGTGAGGCGGATAACATCCTGGTGCTCGATGAGGGCCGGGTGGTAGAGCAGGGGACGCACCGGCAACTCCTCGACCTCGGAGGACTCTACGCCCAGCTTGTGTCGGCCCAGATTGTTGGGCAAGGGCCGTGAGTAATGAAGCAAAAATACTTCTATCACGAGCATCTGGCGGACTACGCCATGATGAAGGCCAAGGGACTGACGTCGAGAGGCGAACTCTATGGCGCCTCCAACTTCAGCGATTTCTCCTCCAAGGCCTTCTTGACTGAGACGCTGCCACGTCTGGATGTGAAAGCGGGTGCGCGAGTCCTGGAACTGGGGTGCGGGACCGGCTCCGGGGCTTGTTTCTTGGCTGAGTTAGGTTACCAAGTGCACGGAATCGACGTGATACCTGATGCCATCGACAAAGCCAGGGAGATCGCTGCGGAGCGGGATCTGGACATCAAGTATGAAGTGATGGATGTGTGCGACCTGCCCGGTGAAGGCAAGCGCTATGACCTCATCATCGACAGCTACTGTTCCCAAGGCATCGTAACGGACGAAGATCGGGCCGCCATGTTTATGGGCGTCAAGGCTCGCCTCGCCAAGCGCGGCTATTTTCTGATGAGCTGCTCCGTCTTCGAACCACATCGAGAAAATCCTGAAATGCGAGTTGTAGATGGACTCACCGGGAAGGTGTTCACAGCGTTCGATGGCAGCGATCTTTGGGACGGCGACACTGAGACCTGCTACAACCGATTTTGTGACGATCCTCTAAGGCCGGATGGCGGCCCGGAAGAATACGAGGGGACGATTCTCGTCAACGGAGTCTGGTACATCCATCGGCGTCGTTATCGGACTCCTGACAATCTGCGCACAGAGCTCGAGAGCTATGGATTCGCCGTTCTCGAACAGAATGGCGAAGTAACCGAGAATGCGATCTGCACTCATCGAGGTGCCGGCTCTCCGACCCTTCGACAGGCTCAGGGCGAACGAAGTCTTTTTCGACGCCCTCTTGGAAGATAGGGGTTAGCACTGAACGGCGCTCGTGCGCGAGGAGGGATGAAACACGTCCGCTTGAACGGACTGAAAAACCCGGCTGGATGGACGTGCGGCGAGTCGGGACGCATCTTCAACAGGAGTAGGCGCGGGCCTAGTGGTCCTCATTGGTAGTCCCCGTCCGTTGTTTGCGGACAATGATGGTACGGACCCATGGTTGCTGCCTCATTACGCACCTTGCAGAACCATGAACGTATTTTACAAGACTGTGAACGCTTTGTACGCGGGGTACTGAGGGTGACGAGGAACGCCAATGCGGGTCGTCCATTCGATTCGAGAATAATCAGTTGGAATTCCCTATAGAGTCGATGGGCTCAATACTCTATACTACTCCCACACCGCTCTCGCAGATCTAAAGAATGACAGACCAGCAACAACAGTGGCAGCAGAGCCTTGACCGCTGGACCGAAGACCCGACGACCAACCTGGGGACATTTATAGCCGATCTGTTCAACGCGCTTGACAAGGCAATGGCGCGAGAGGTGGCGCCCCACGGCATCACCGGTTTGGAGTACAGCCTCCTCTGGTATTGCCTGGAAGGGGAATGCACAGCTACCCAACTGGCTCGGGTTCTGCCGGTCGACGGTTCCCGCATAAGCCGCGTAGTCACAGGGCTGGTTGACAAGGGCTTTCTGCGCAGGCGACGCCTGCGTACGGACCGGCGGATCGTGATGCTCAGGCTGACTGAAAAGGGGATGGAACTCACCTCCGGGATCTCCCAAAACATGCAGCGCTACTACGCCATGCTCACGGAAGGCATCGGAGAGGAGGAGATGCGCGTCTTCGCGTCCGTCACCTCCAGAATAGTAGCCAACCACGCCGTCACGCAGTGGCCCGAATAACCCAGGGGCGCATTCACTGGACGCCTTTGGAGAGGTTGACGTTCGCAAGGTTGCGGTGAAGCGGGAACCCAACTCCGTACGCGGGACGCCACGCCGGTTGCGGAAGAGGCGAGGAAGACCTGTCAGGCATTGGCCTCACAGGCCCGGACTCTCCCGGTTGTCGGCGCGGTCAGGGCTTGTTTGCCACTGCTTCGCCGAACGCGACGCCGCAGAGCGCGCCGGGGTGTCCCTTCCACCTATTATAGGCGACGCTTATAGCGTTCCTCAGATCTTCGGTCGCGGCCCCGTACTTTATGGCCGCCTCGGTGATCTCGGGCGACAGTAACCACTTACTGGCAAAGCCGAAGAGGAAGAGGACGTCTTCGGGCGCGCTGTAGATATCGAAAGAAGCGGTTATCCGGGGGTTGGCAAACCCGGCATCGAGGATGTGGGCCTTCAAGTCTTTGCCCATCTGCGGATGCCCGTCGTCAGCTGCCTCAAGGTCTTGGAACATGTCCCAAGATTTTCCCATGACGTCGAGGTCGGGATGGGTGAAGCTCGACGCGCATATCATTTCACGGCAGCCGATGATGCCTCCCGGCTTCAGGACGCGCTTCACCTCGGCAAGCACCGCGGCGGTGTCCGGGACGTGCATGAGAACGTTGCGGCAGTGAGCGACGTCGAAAAAGCCGTCTTCGAAGGGAAGGTCGGTCACGTCGCCAACGTGGAATGTCGCGTTGTCCCGTCCGCCCGCCTCGGCCACGGATCGAGCCAGCTCAATCTGGGACTCCTCCATGTCGATGCCGTGCAGCTCGCCGGGCGCTACGGCCTTGGCCAGACCAACCGATATGGTGCCCGGCCCGCAGCCGAAGTCGAGAACGCGATGGCCCGGTCTGAGGTGTGGGAGCAGATGAGCGGCGCTGGCCTCGGCCGTTTGTCGCCTGAGGGACTGAAGAAGCTCTTCACTGAAGCCCATCGTGTAGTCGGGCGTCGCCGATATCTCGTGAGTCACTGTCATATTCGCTCCACTGTTATCAATGAGTCGGAAATCCGCAACCTCAGGAAGTTTGCGGACCGAAGGGCTGGGGTCGTCTCCGCTTCCACCAACAGGCTCTACCGGTCAGGACAACGGCTTGTTGGCTATGGCTTCTCCAAAGGCGACGCCGCAGACCGCGCCGGGGTGCTCTTTCCACTTATCGTAGGCGACGCTTATGGCGTCGCACAGGTCTTCAGTAGCAGCCCCGTACTTTATGGCCGCCTCCACGATTTCGGGCGACAGGAACCACATATTGGCTAAGCCGTATATGAAGAGAACGTCATCGGGCGTGCTGTAGACATCGAAAGAAGCGGTTATCCGGGGGTTGGCAAATCCGGCATCGAGGACGTGGTTCTTCAAGTCTTTACCCATCTGCGGATGCCCATCGTCAGCCGCCAGAAGGTCTTCGAACATGTCCCAGGCTTTTCTACTGACGCCGAAGTCGGGATGCGTGAAACTCGACGCGCATATCATCTCACGGCAGCCGATGATGCCTCCGGGCTTCAGAACGCGCTTGACCTCGGCAAGCACCGCGGCGGTGTCCGGGACGTGCATGAGAACGTTATGGCAGTGAGCGACGTCGAAGAAGCCGTCTTCGAAGGGGAGGTTGGTCACGTCGCCAACGTGGAATGTCGTGTTGTCCTGTCCGCCCGCCTCGGCCACGGATCGGGCCAACTCAATCTGGGACTCCTCCATGTCGATGCCGTGCAGCTCGCCGGGCGCTACGGCCTTGGCCAGACCAACCGATATGGTGCCCGGCCCGCAGCCGAAGTCGAGAACGCGATGGCCCGGTCTGAGGTGTGGGAGCAGATGAGCGGCGCTGGCCTCCGCCGTGTATCGCCTCAGGGACTGAAGAAACTCTTCACTGAAGCCCATCGTGTAGTCGGGCGTCGCCGACCTCTGGTCAGTTATATGTGTATCTGTCATATTCTCCCAATTCAGTTTGGGTAGTATGAATCTGTTGAAATTAGCAAGGGGGCAGAAACTGAGATGTCAAAACCATGGAAAGAGGTAAATATCTGCGGTGATTTCGTGCAAGCGGGCGATCTAACAGCAGAGCGTCTTTTCCTCCGAATCCTCCGGCCCGGAGAATCGGTTGCCGATTCTGGCGTTAACCTTATTGGCAAGAAAGTTCTCCCTGTTTCTCACCTATTACGTCACGCGATGTTCCTAGTGGATGCCAGCAGGCATTGAAATTCCTAAATCAGGTTGCTACCGGTCCGGCTCGATCCCTGTTGTTTCCATTGAACACAATGGCAAAAGCTCATTATACAACAGATAAATGGCAGGTGTGTGACCTGCGTATTACTATTCGGGCAATATTTATGACGTTTTGTAACTTTTCGTCGTCAAACGCAGCACTGTGGCTGTTGGCGCCAAGTCCTGTCAGTGATCATGGACGGGAGCACCGAGGCCTCCGGTCTCCATTCCGCATGAAGAGATGAAGCGGTCGGGCAGGGTGAACCTCACGACCCTACGACCTCGACGGCTCCAATGGCGCGGAGACCGGGGCCGGCGCAGGAGTGCCATACGCGCCGGATTGCTTGTCGGCAGGTGAGAGAAACGACGCATGTCCTCGCCGCTGGCACGACCGGCCGACACCCCGGTTGATTCTTCATGGTTACATGCGTCTGAATAAGGCATAGATAGTCAGAAAGAAGATAATCAGTGAACCCACCACGATCACGGCCTCAAACATGGCTTTTCACCCTGGCCACCCTTCCGACAAGTGAATCCGCCACATTTCTGATCATGAATGGGGTTACGACACGAAATGCGCATTGAACACTGTTAGGTTTAAGTGACTTGAAACAAGCTTGCATTGGGGAGCAACCATTTGACCTCACTATACACCACGCGTGTAACTTTGCAGTAACCTTGCCCCCACTTTTTAATGACTTCTTGTAACCTTTTGTCCAAACGGATAAAATTGCTCCTGATGTTCCGAGTCCTGTCGGTCATCTCGGGCGGTGGCGTCCGAGGCATCCACAGTCCACATGAGGTGAAGCGATGAAGCGACATGACGAGTTGATGCGGGAGAATAAAGCCCTCCGCGACCGTCTCGCACGCCTTAGCGAGGCCAGTCTGCGAATCTCCGAAGACCTCGACTTCAACTCCGTACTGCAGGGGGTGCTCGATTCCGCGCGATCCCTCACGGGAGCCAGGTATGGAGTGATCACCTTGCAAGACGACGATGGAAGCGCAGAGGACTTCCTCTCTTCCGGTATGACCGCAGACGAGACGGCAAAGCTCTGGGAGCTGCCGGGTTGGCAGAGACACTTCGAGTACCTGGGCAGGACTCCCGGTCCCCTGCGGATCCCGGACTTGCTCGGTCACATCAGGTCGCTGGGCCTTCCGGAGCTGAGTCCTCCGGTTGAGGTCAGCCCGGAGGTATCCTTTTTGGCCTCGCCCGTCCTTCACCTGGGCAAGCGAGTCGGCACTATCTACCTTGCCGAGAAGGAGCGCAGGCAAGAGTTTACCCAGGAGGACGAGGAGACGCTGGTGCTTTTTGCCTCCCAGGCGGCGACGGCCATCGCCAACGCGCGCAGGCATAGGGAGGAGCAGCGCGCCAGGGCCGACCTGGAGACATTGATAGAGACCTCGCCGGTGGGTGTTGTGGTCTTCAACGCCAGAACGGGGGCGCTCAAATCCGTCAACCGTGAGGCCCGAAGAATTGGCGATATCCTCCGCAATCCCGAGCAGTCGCCTGAAATGCTCCTCGACGTACTAACCTTCAAGCGCGGCGATGGGCAGGAGGTCTCGCTGCGTGAATTCCCGATGGCCGAGCTTCTGAGGGCTGGAGAGACGTTGCGGGCCGAGGAGATCGTCATACGTGTCCCCGACGGACGGAGTGTCACCACCATCGTCAACGCGACTCCGATCCTCTCCAATGAGGGCTTAGTCGAGTCGCTGGTCGTGACTCTGCAGGATATGGAGGCAGTTGAGGAACTGGAGCGGCTACGGGCCGAGTTTCTGGCAACAGTCAGCCACGAGCTAAGGGCCCCTCTCACCTCCATCAAGGGTTCTGCCGCTACCGTGCTGGGTTCGGCAGTGGATATTGACCCGGCAGTGGTCCGCCAGTTCTTCCGGATCATCGAAGATCAGGCCGACCACATGCAAGACCTGGTGACCGATCTTCTGGACGTGGCTCGCATCGAAACCGGAACCCTTCCGGTCAGTCCCGAACCGGCAGAAGCAGCCGTGTTGGTGGATCGCGCAAGAAACGCGTTCATCAGCGCAGGTGGCAGGAACAACCTCACAATCGATATCCGTCCGGGCCTTCCGCTGGTGATGGCGGACAGGGGACGCATCGTTCAGGTGCTTGGCAACTTACTGTCCAACGCGGCTCGGCACTCCTCTGAGTCGTCTTTCATCAGGGTGTCCGCCGAGCAAGAGGATGTTCACGTCGCGATCTCGGTTGCCGACGAAGGACGAGGCATCCCGGCGGAGAACCTGCCGAATTTGTTCCGCAAGTTCTCCCAGGTACAGCCCAAGGAACAGGGAGGCGGCACCGGACTGGGCTTGGCCATCTGCAAGGGAATAGTGGAGGCGCACGGGGGACGCATTTGGGCCGAGAGTGACGGACCGGGGCTCGGCGCGCGCTTCACCTTCACGCTTCCAACGGTCGAGGAACACATGAGCGGAACGGCGATCGGCTCCTCGCCAATCGCGACCCGCTCCCGCCGTCAGAAGCGGGACGGAGAGAGAGGACGGGTGCGCGTCCTCGCGGTGGACGACGACCCTCAGGCCCTCAAGTACATCCGCGACATTCTTTCCCAATCGGGCTACGCTCCTATAGTGACAGGTGACCCGGAGGATGTGCTCCGCCTCATGGAGGAGGAGAAACCCCACCTCGTCTTGCTCGATCTGATGCTGCCGGAGACCGACGGCATTGAGCTGATGAAGGACATCTTGAATAAGGCGGACATGCCGGTCATCTTCCTATCCGCCTACGGACGAGAGGAACTCATCGCAAGGGCATTCGACATGGGTGCCGTCGACTATGTCGTCAAGCCTTTCTCGCCCACGGAGTTGGCTGCGAGGATCAGGGCGGCCCTGCGACGGCAGGCGGCCTCTGATCCGTCGGAACCGTATACGCTTGGCGAGCTGACCATTGACTACGCCAATCGTAGCGTGACCCTGGCTGATCGTCCGGTACAGCTGGTAGCGATGGAGTACAGGATGCTCGCCGAGCTTTCGGCCAACGCCGGACGGGTGTTGACCTACGAGCATCTGTTGGACCGAATCTGGAGTGAAAAGACCAACGACGACGTGCGACCCATGCGCACCATCGTTAGCAAGCTGCGACACAAGCTGGGTGACGACTCTGGTAATCCTACCTATATTTTCACCGAGGCTCGTGTCGGCTACCGAATGCCAAAGGCCAGAAGGTAGAAGCATGCAGAACTGCTGGCCTGAAGGAGTGGGTGGCTTCCGGCATTGGCTGGAAAGCCCAGGCTATCTGCCACGTAAAGGTTCGCTTATATTGGAGCACAAGCTCCGCTGGTCCCTGCTCTCTTGCCTGACAGGATACGGAATCATCCGGAGTTACCGGGTCCTTCTCTGCGAAAGATCATAGAGAGTTGAATAGACAATTGGCACACATTAACGCCTAAGTCATATATGTCCCGCTATGATAGACAGGTCAGTTTGCCAAGTGTCGAAGGAATTTCGAAGGCAACGTGAATTGGATTTGGTGTGCACAGGGGCGACGGAGTGCTAGGGTAACGGACTTGCAACCGGGCACACATGGGCTTGGGCGGCGCGGTCGATAAGACACTCGTAGCTTCTCTATAGTCGCCCAGGCCCACCAATAGCTGTCACGGCAAAAAGACACATGAGCGTCGCCGATTGGCAAAACTAGGCTCTTCCGCCGTGTCTTCTCCCAGCTCTACAAGCTGGCGAACGGATACCTCGGGTCCCTCCATTTTGTCGCTGCTCTCATATGGCTAAAGTGAAATGTCAACACAACCTGGAGGGAACTGGCTGGTTCGGTACGTTATGGTGAGCCGGCTGGGATTCGAACCCAGGACACTCGGATTAAAAGTCCGATGCTCTGACCAGACTGAGCTACCGGCCCGCTTGGTGTGTCGTCGGAGCGAGAGTGCCGGAATCAATGATCCCTGACTCCCGTCAAAACGCGCGTGGCAAGCTAACCAAGTATGTATGATATCACCTTATATCGCCCACTAACGTCTTGCCCGCGTGCGTCTCCCATCTTAGTCGTGGTCCTTTCCCACAAGTGAGAAATCGTCCGGGAACCTGAATCCCCCTGAAATCCGGCTCTAGCCGATATCTTCGGTAGCAAGAATCGTCTGCAAAGACTTCTGTGGAAGTCGGACGAATCTAAGCAAGAGTATGTCTATGATGATTGATTTCGTAAATGAGATGCGGTACTCTTAGCTACGCCTAACTTGGCTAGACCGCTGGTTCCTAATTCTTGGAGCGCTAGCGGACACTTTCTATAGCAGGGGGAACCGGTAATGATAAAGATCATACGTGGTATAGCGGTTGTTCTCTTCGCCACGGCCTTGGTAGCCATGGTCGCATGCGGAGATGACGATGAAGAAGAGACTACAACGGGTACCGACACGGGCGCCGCAATGGAAGTAAAGGAGTCTAGGCTCGATACCGTCAAGAGCCGAGACAAGGTAATCTGCGCGAGTCGTAACGACGTGCCGGGCTACGGCTTCCTGGAAGACGGCAACAACGTCGGCTTCGACATCGACCTGTGTCGAGCGCTGGCAGCCGCCGTGCTGGGTGATCCGAACAAGATTGAGATCCGTCTGATCACCGCCGCCGAGCGCGGGCCGACCATCCAGTCCGGCGAAGTCGACATGCTCGTCCGAACGGTCACTTGGACCACTTCGCGTGACTCCCAGTGGGGCAACTACGCTCAGACCATGTTCTACGACGGCCAGGGCTTCCTCGTCCGAAAGAGCCTGGGCATCAGCAGTGCGCTGGAACTCAAAGACGCGAGCGTCTGCGTCACCCAGGGGACGACGACGGAGCTGAACCTCCAGGACTTCTCGAATCAGAACAACCTGAACATTAGCCCGCTGACCTTCGAGGACACCGACGCAGTGGTTGCCGCCTACGAGGCCGAACAGTGCGATGCGTTCACCAACGACCGCTCGCAGCTAGCGGCCCTCAGCACCGCTCTGTCAGACCCGGGCGCACACACCATCTTGCCGGAGACGATCTCCGAAGAGCCTCTGGGCCCCGTGGTACCGCACGGTGACGACCAGTGGGTCGACATCGTCAAGACAACGATGGGCATGCTCATCTACGCCGAGGCTTACGGAGTTGGCCAGGCCAGCGTTCCGAGCTCCAAGACCGGCGACACCAAGGTCGACCGACTCTTCGGCCTCGAGGGTTCCTTCGGCCAGGAGAGCCTCGGGATCTCCAACACGGCTGCTCAGACCGTGATCAGGGCGGTCGGCAACTACGGCGAGATCTACGCTCGGAACCTCGGTCCCGACGGCATCAACCTGCCGAGGACGGACGGCGACAGGAACGCGCTTTGGAGCGCCGCGCCTTGTAGCGACTGCCCGAAGGGCGGACAGATCTACGCTGCGCCGCTGCGGTAAATCCATCTGCGGCTGAGGCGAAGTTCCTCAACCATCAGACAGCATAGCGAAAGGCCTGCCGGTGTTCATGCGCCGGCAGGCCTTTCATTGTCTCTTGGGTTCTCTCCTACCCGCTTTCTGTCATTCTCGAATCGGCGCGGTCGCCCGCACTATCCTCCGATAACCGGACGAACCGGTACACCCTTGTTCCGCAGGAACTCTTTGGCCTCGCCGATGGAGTACGTCCCGAAGTGAAATATGCTGGCGGCCAGCACGGCATCGGCCTTTCCGTCGACGATTCCGTGATAGAGGTGGTCCAGATTGCCCACTCCCCCGCTGGCGATCACCGGGATCGTCACGTTCTCCGAGCACTCACGGGTGTATTCGAGGTCGTAGCCGGTCTGCTGCCCGTCGGCGTTCATGCTGGTGATGAGTAGTTCCCCCGCGCCCAGAGCCTCGACGTGCTTAGCCCATTTCAGGGCGTCGATGCCCGCAGGACGGCGCCCGCCGTGCGTGTAGACTTCCCATCGAGAGTCTTCGTCTAGTCGCACCGTCATGTCTTCGTTGATTGGTGTGCGGTCCGGGACCTCACCGTCGATGGACTTGTAGTCTATGGCGACCACGATGCACTGGCTCCCGAAGAAGTCCGACGCCTCCTGTACCAGACCGGGATTGTGGACGGCTGCCGTGTTCAGGGATACCTTGTCCGCTCCGGCTTCGAGCATCTTGCGGACGTCCGCGACCGAGCGCATTCCTCCGCCAACCGTCAGGGGAATGAAGACCTGCTCGGAGACTTGCTTGACGACATCGACCATGATGTCGCGCTCTTCGGCGCTAGCCGTGATGTCGAGAAAAACCAGCTCGTCCGCGCCCTCCCGATCGTAGAGCGAGGCAAGCTCCGCCGGGTCGCCTGCGTCACGGATATTGACGAACGAAACGCCCTTGACGACACGGCCGCGGTCTATGTCCAGACATGGGATGATGCGTTTGGTCAGCATGACTACCTTCCAATGACAATCGTAGCCGGATATGAAGCCCGCAAGCTACCTTTTCGCCACCAGCAGATACTACCTGCTGTTGATGAGCTTCCGGGGAGCGAGTTTCGACGTGGACATGACCCGACAGGGAGCGCGACCCTAATCCCTGCTCTTTTGCTCCTCTATCGCCACTCTCATATCGATATCCCCTGTGTACGCGGCGGTGCCGATAATGGCCCCCTCGACTCCCATCTCCGCCAGACGGCGCAGGTGGTCGATTCGGGACACGCCTCCCGCGACCAGAATTCTGAGCGTTGTCGCGCTGAGTAGCTCGTCGACCTGTTGGAAGTTCGGCTCGGTCCGCGTGCCGTCGCGGCTAATGTCGGTGTAGATGATCCGCCGGACGCCCGACGCTTCCATTCGCGGAATCAGGTCGCGAACCGGCGTACCGCTCTCCTCGGTCCAGCCGCGAACGGCGACGTACCCGTTTCGCGCGTCGATCCCTGCCACGACGCGCTCGGACCCAATTCGTTCGCAGAGGTCTCCGACGAACTCCTCGTTCTCGATCGCGGCAGTGCCTACGATCACACGCTCTACTCCCCTGTCTATCGCTCGCTGGGCCGCCTCGACGGTGCGGATGGCCCCGCCGAGTTGAACGGGCATCTGTGAGATCGCGGCAATTTGCCCCACAAGGTCGATGTTCACCTGCTCGCCCGTCTTCGCACCGTCAAGGTCGACGACGTGAAGCCGCGTCGCGCCCAAGTCGAGCCACCTCTGCGCGGCGTCCACAGGCGAGTCGTTGAAGACCGTCTCCCGACCGTAGTCGCCCTGAAACAGGCGAACGGCCTTGCCTCCTCGTATGTCGATGGCGGGTATTACTTCCATGGGAAACTCATCGAGTTGTACATCGCCGCGAGTTCTTTAGCCCTGCCGCACGAACTCGACGAAGTTCCGGTAGAGCTCCAAGCCGATTGCGCCGCTCTTCTCCGGATGGAACTGGAAGGCGATCCAATTGCCCTTGGCGGCCACGCTGCAGAACTCGACTCCGTAGCTCGTCGTACCGGCGACCACCGACTCATCAGTGGGATCGGCAAAATAGCTATGCACGAAATAGAAGTGGGTACCATCCGGCACGCCGCTCAGCACGGGATGTTCTGAGCGAAACCTCACCTCGTTCCAGCCCATGTGAGGGACCTTGAGTCCACCCGGAAGGTGTTTAACCCGACCGGGTATGACGCCAAGACCGGGTTCGACGCCCTCATCCGAGACGTCCAAGAGCAGTTGCAGACCGAGACAAACTCCCATGAACGGCTTTCCCGATTCAATGGAGTTTCTGATTGGGTCGACAAGACCTCTGTCGCGCAGGGCGCACAGCGATGGATCGCTTGCGCCCTGACCGGGGAACACTACGCCGTTTGCCGCCTCGATGCTCTTCGAATCACTGGTGATGACGGCGTTGGCCCCAAAACGTTCGAGTGCCTTCTGTACGCTTCGCAGGTTGCCTGCCTGGTAGTCGACGATGGCGATGGTTGGGCTGCTCATATCGGGGATATCATCGTAGCATACTCAGTGTGTCGGCGATGAGAGTTCTGGGTGGCGCAGGCCGGTTGCGGGCCCCGGTTTCTTGGTTCGACGTGCAAGAAGGCCCAGTATTTCGTAATATTGCCGCATTCCCGCTCGAATCAGAATCTAGGAGATGGGGAGATGTGCTTGTCCAAGATACTTCTTCGCGGGTTGTCGATCACTGTTCTCATGATGGCTTTCCTCGTTTCAGCCGCTTCGTGTGGAGGGGAGTCTGAGCCCACTCCCGCCGCGCCGGATCCCACGCCAACCCCGGCGTTGAGTGATGTGCTGACCAAGGCCGGCGAGAGGATGGCCGCCATGACGTCGGCAAAGTTCGGCATGGTGGACGAAAAGCAAACGGGAGCCAAGTTCTTTGAAACGACCTTCAAGAGCATGGAGGCGGAAGTTAAGGCGCCAGACAGCTTCAGGATGTTGGTGGACGTGATATCTCCGGCGTTTGGTTTCATTGAAATCGAGATGATGGCGGTGGGGGATCAGGCCTTTATGAAGTTCTCCAAGGACGCGCCGTGGGGGGCCCTGCCCGTGGACGGGGTCCCATTCAACTTCCGCGGATTGGGGGGGACATTCAGCGACGTAATTCACATGGTCAGGGACGGGGACGGCGCCATCACGGGCAGCGAGTCGGTACTGGGCTCACAGACCATTCGCGCAGAGGGAACGGTGCAGTCGGAGCAGTTGTCGAACCTCATCACGGACGTGGACTCGGGTCATACGCTGACATTGACCATGTGGATTGACGAAGACGATCATTCTCTGCGGCAGCTAAGGATTCTGGGTCAGCTCTACGACGAGGACGGTCCTGAGACATCCCGTCTCGTGACCATCAATGCGCTGGACGTGCCAGTTGAAATCAACCTTCCGGAGCTAGGATCCGGTCAGTGAACGACCTGAGAGAGCGTCTCACATCCCGGGCTTCTTCCGAGTCGGTGGTGCTGGGCATTATTTGCCTGTCGGTATTCTCGACTGCCCTGGACCAGACCGTGGTAGTCGCGGCCCTGCCGATTGTGATGGTCGACCTGGAGATTCCCCTTACGGACCTCGACAGGGCATCGTGGATCATCACTGCGTTTCTGGTGAGCTACACAGTGTCCATGCCGTTGGCCGGACGTCTGTCCGACGTGTATGGCCGCGTGAGAATGTTCCAGTGGGCGCTGGTCGTGTTTGCCATTGGGTCGGCGTTCGTGGCGATTTCGCCGAACTTCTACTGGGTTGTTCCGGCGAGGGTGTTCCAGGCAATCGGGGGCGGGGCCACGGTGCCCATCGGCCTGGCAATGGCAGTGGCGGCCGTATCGCCTGAGAGGAGGGGGATCGCCATAGGACTCGTGGCCGGTGCAGCAGAAGCCGGCTCCGTCGTGGGCCCTCTCTACGGCGGCACGATCATCGAGTGGATCGGCTGGCGATGGATATTCTGGTTCGACGTGCCCCAGAGCCTCATATTGATAGCGCTCTTGGCCGTCTTGCCGAACCGCCCGAATCCGACAGCGAAGATGGACTACTTCGGGGCGCTGATGCTGGGAGCGGCGCTCACGGTCCTTACCCTGGCGCTGGCCCAGAGAAGCATATTCACCGGCGAGTCGATCTACCCGTACTTGGCGGTGGGCGCGGGGTTGGTTCTAGTGGGTGTACTGGTCGTGGCGGAGAGGCGTGCGGTACAGCCTCTGCTGGCTTCCTTCCTGTACACGTCCAGGGCGTTCGTATCCGCCAACATCGCTCAGTTTCTGGTGGGGGTAGCCCTGATCATGGGACTGGTCTGCGTGCCCCTCATGGCCGCCACGATCATGGAGAAGGAACCCCTAGTGAGCGCCCTTCACCTCGTGCGTCTCACTGCCGCCATTCCGGTGGGGGCGGTAGTAGGAGGCTACATACTTCGCTGGACCGGCGTCAGACCGGTGTGCATAACCGGCCTCGTGTTCATGGGAGCGGGGCTGCTGATCATGAGCACTTGGGGAACGGAAGTGGACGAACTCAGGCTGACCTTGCCCCTGGTGGCGGCGGGTCTGGGATTCGGGCTGGTCATCCCGCCCATAGGTGTGAGCGCCTTGAGCGCAGCGCCCAGCGACTACTGGGGAGCGGCGGCATCGCTGGTCACGGCATCGCGCATGGTCGGGATGGCGTTGGGGCTGGCGGCGCTGTCGGCGTGGGGTATAGAGCGCTTCTACAGCCTGACGGCTCACGTCGTCCCCAGCGAGACGGCCCAGGACCAACTGATCGACGCAGGAGTCATCGTGTTCCAGAACCTCTTCATGATCGCGGGATTCCTGTCTCTCCTTGCCATCCTGCCCGCTCTGCTGATGAAGCCGGAAGACGGTGAAGAAGTGGACGGCTTTTTCTGATGGTGTTACCGACCTGAGAGGGGGTCAGAAGAGAGCCGGTCACCCTGAGCCTGTCGAAGGGTCGTTCATGGTTCGACAAGCTCACCACGAACGGATTCGGAGACTTACAGTAGAGGCCGAAGCGATATGGTGCGGCGAATTGCCATAGTTGGGGGAGGAATATCAGGGTTGGGGGCAGCATGGGCGCTGAACCATCACCCGGACCGGTTTGATTTCCGGCTGTACGAGGCCCATGAGCGGATCGGCGGGAACGCGGTTACGGCCGACATGCCTCAGGATGACGGCAGCACGATTCCCTTCGACATATCGGTCACCGCCTGCATCCCGTCGGTGTATCACCACATTCTGCTGTTGATGCAGGAGTTCGGCATCGATCTGCTCGATACCAAGTTCAGCTACAGCGTCAAGTACGGGGAGCGGGTGTACGCCCACGACTTCGATTCCGAGATCAGTGAGCAACTGCAATCCGAGATTGCGAAGTTCCAGCGCATCCTGAGACGTCTGCACTGGATTGGGTGGCTGACCCGGTCGCAGTCGAAGCTGCTGAACGCCCTCAACCCGTTCAACTACATCAGCATGGGGACGGTTCTGAAGCTGGGAGGGTTTTCCGATGACTTCAGGTACAAGGTACTGAAGCCCATGTTCGTCAATTTTCTTATGGCGACGGACGTATATTCTTTACCCGCGGCTCTTTTCACGAGGTACCTCGAATTCTTCGACATCGAGACGGCCACGCCCATGCAGACGTGGGACCGGGGAACACGGCGCATCTACGAAAACTTATCGGCAGGCTTTCGGGACAAGATATACCTGAGCCGGCCCGTGCGGAAGGTGTACCGGCACGAGACTCACGTCGAGGTCGAGGACGAAGAGGGAGTGCGCGAGACGTTCGACGAGGTGGTCTTTGCTTGCAATGCAAACCACACGTTGGCGCTCATCGACAAACCGACGTTTCTCGAGCGCTACATTCTCTCGTCAGTGCGGTACGACATGGACCTCCATCACAGCGCGGTCGTTCACCACGACTCCTCAGTGCTTCCGGACAACGAGGTGAAGCCCCTGTCGACGCGGAGCAATCATATCGAGCAGTACGGCGACAGGCCTGACAACTACGAGATCACGTACATAATGCACAACCAGCAGCCCTGGGCGAACCGGTCGGACAAGCCGTGCCTGGTGACGTACAACGCCGTCAGTCCGATCGATGAATCAAAGATCATCAAGAAATGGTCGTTTCAGCACATCATCCACGACGTGCGGCACGTCGCGCTGCTCGTCAACCTGTTCCGGTTCATTCAGGGGAAGCGGCGAACGTGGCACTGCGGCGCTCACACGCTGGTCAACAGCCAGGAGACGTGCTTCGTCAGCGGGCTCGCCGCGGCCAGGCAACTTGGGGCTGACTACCCCTTCGACGATCCTGCGGCACGGCGTTCGTTCAACTACTACGGAAGCATCATGCACGGCCCGCGATTCAGGAAGGCGTAACCCTCAACGCCACAGGGGTTTCTTGCGAGATCCGATTTTCAGGTAGCTAAAGGAGGGCCTCAGGCAGTGGTGCCGTCGCTAGCGCCCGGATCGGGATAGAATTGGGCGCAGTAATACCTGAATGGCATTATCTTGCCGTCGGAGCGACAGAGGCGTGGACGCGATACGTACTGCTTCCGGCTCCAGATAACGACATCCTGCAGGACATCTTGCTTTTGCTGGGCCGCCATGAACTTGTTCAACATAGGGGCGCGCATTCTCACGGGAAGAAACCCCAAGCCTGCAATCAGCCTTTTCGGACTGCGGATATCTTTGACTTGCGATACCAACGACATGTCGATCAGCGTCCCGTCGACCGGCGTCGCCAGCACCCACAGACGCATGTCCATGCCGATCGATTTTTCGCGGACTTCCACGAACGAGTAGCCAAGCCCAAAGATGTTTGCCTTGGCCGAGACATCAAAATTTAGTGTCACAACTCCGGCAATCGTACGAGTTCTCCTAAAGTCGAAACGAGCCTCGAGACGTGGGCCGTCAGCGGTGAATTCCTCGATGGGGTTCACGTTGTCGTAGCCGTGAACGTAGCGCAGATGGGCCAAGTCTACCGAGTTTTCCGTCGTCTCCTGGGGATGCCCCTTGAAGCGAAGCGTGTTGATCTCAAAGTCGCTCCAGCCGTCTTCGTCGAGAGAATTCTCGGGGAGACTCCATTGCGGCTCCCGTCCACCTATGCCCCACCAGGCGAAAATAAGGCCGAGGACTTCCTGAGTCTTGAAGACGCGCAGTTTCGCCGTCTTGGGAGGCTCGGCAAAGGGTGTGGCGACGCACTGGCCGGTGGTATCGAATTCGTACCCATGGAAGGGACAAATGAGCCGGCCGTCCCGTATGCACCCCCCTGAATCAGGCCCCAGGTCGGACCCCAGGTGCGGGCAAATCGATTCGGCAACACACACCCGCCCGCCGCTATCGCTCCAGATGACGATGTTCGTGCCCATCCATGTCTTTTGGATGAGCTTGGCCTTCCGAACGGCATCGCGGGTCGATATGAAGTACCAACCCTCGGGAAACGGGGTAGGTACCGGAGTGTTCGTAGGTTCTCTGCGTCGGGTTACCATCGTTCAGCGCGCCTTACCCTGAGTCGCGGGCGACCGTATCCATCCGGAATACCCCCTCAAAATGCCAAAACTCCACCGGATCAAACAAGTATCCTTTACGCGCCTGCTATGCTAGGCTTTGAATAGGTGTCCTTCGTTGCGGCTAGTCCAACTGGATAAATTCTAGCAGGGCTAAGTTACGAGGAGCAAGGCAGATGACACTTACAATTGACGGAGTAACTACCCATCCGCTGACTTTGCCCGAGGAGCTCATCGTGATGCTCCTCAACCAGGAGACTGGTTACTTCCATCAGGTGCCGGGCTGGGACTTGAACTGCGCCGTTATAGGCGCGGTGCTCGCCGAACTCTCCCTCGTTTCCCGCATCGACACGGACATGGAGTCCCTGATTCTTCTCGACGATTCCGAAGTGGGAAATCCCATCCTCGACCCTATCCTCAAAGAGATCGCAGAGGAACCGGTCCAACGAAACGCGCAGTTCTGGATTGAACGGCTCGCCCCTCACGCGGAGTCGATCGTTGATCTGACTCTGGATCGCCTTGTGGATATGGGCATATTGGAGCACCACGACGGCGGATTCTGGACCTTGTCTCATACCGTAGGTCGCAGGGATCTCGTATCCGGCAACGGCGACGGCACCGCGGTTGAGTTCGTCACTTCGCGCATCACAAACGTGATTTTCAACAATGAGATTCCTTTTCCGAGGGACGTCATCATTGTTTGCCTCCTCAATACCTGCGATGTCCTGCGATTCATTTTCCAGATCGATGACGAGATAGAGCAGCGTATTGACGCCATCTGCAAGCTGGATTTGATCGGCCGCGCAATAGCCGAAGCGGTGGCCCAGAACATGGCGGGTCCACTGCTTCAGCGTTCGGCCCTGACCAAGAAGATTCCGACCGTGCCGCTGCGTAAGCTGTTGTTCAATTCTCACATTCGCGACGGCAACATTCCCGCGCTCTTTGCGGACCTTGCCCAGGAGTATGGCCCGGTCTTTCAGATCCGCCCCCCGTTCAAAGAGACCATGATCTTCCTCGCCGGCCCTGAAACGAATCACTGGGTCCAGCGGCGAGGTCGGATGTACCTGAGAGCCAGGGACTATTTCGTGGACTTCGAGAAAGTGTATGGCTCGTCCGGAGTGCTGCCTTCCCTCGATGGCGCGGACCATTTCCGGCTGCGAAAGTCCTTGTCGGCGGCCTATTCACGCAAGAGACTGGCGGGGCAGATGGAGGAGTTCTATAAGTACGCTCGGAATCACATGGCGGAGTGGAAGGTCGGAGAATCCTACCAAGCGACGGGCATGAGCCGGCGGATGATCAACGCTCAGATCTCGCCGTTCATGGTCGGAGTTGAAACGCAGGACATCATCGACGACCTGTTGGAGTTCAAGGAACGGGCGCTCAGCGTTCACATCATGAAGATGCTCCCCAAGTTCATGCTGAAAACTCCCGGCATGAGGCGCCGGATGAAGCTCATTGAAACGCTGCTTGAGCGGGTCCAGAGCGTGCATACCCCCGCCCAGAGGGCAGGGAAACACCGAAACCTGGTGGACGACTATCTGAGCCTGCACGCGAGCGATCCGCAGTTCATGCCCGAATCCAACCTGCGTTTCGCCTTTACGGCGGCGTTAGTGGCCAGCGCATACCTTGGCGACGCCTTCAGCTTCACCCTGTACGCTATGGCCTCGCAGCCGGAGATCTACGCCAAAATCCGGGCTGAAGCCGATGCCCTGTTCGATGACGGCGATCCGGATCCCGAGAACTTCACCCCGCCTGCGATTGACGTCACGCACCGCTTCCTCATGGAGTGCCTGCGCGTATACCCGATCGTTCCCATGTCTATTCGAAACGTGATGAATTCGTGTGTCGTAGAGGACTACGAGCTGCCGGTGGGATCAAAGATCATCGTCGCCCAGGTGGCCACGCATTTCATGGAGGATGTCTTTCCCGACCCCTTCAAGTTCGACATCGACCGCTATCTGCCTCCGCGCAACGAGCACCTCGGTCCCGGGTACGCGCCCTACGGGCTGGGCACACACATGTGCCTCGGCTCCCGGTGGATGGAGCTGCAGTTAGCCGTCAACGTGCTGATGGTGGCGCACTACTTCACGATCAAGGTGTCCCCCGCGAACTTCAAGTTCAAGTTCAACCCCATACCGTCGATGAAACCGAGCAAGAAGCTGAAATTCCTCATCGCCGAGCAGAGGCGCGAACTGCCCGTCTGACGGGAGATGGGCAGGAAAAAGTCCATTCCCCCTTGACGGGCTGACAGGGGTAGGTATTCACCCTCATCCCTGCCCCCGTATCGAGTACGGGGCAGACTCTCTCCCACGAACGGGAGAGGGGGGCTGCATTGACGAGAACGTAGCCCCTGCGCTGTCTGTCCGATCTTGCGGTTATGGATTTTAGATTCCTCGCTACGCTCGGAATGACAGGTGGTGGGCTCGGAATATTTCATGAGGGTTGTCACCCTCACCACCTGGAATGAAAAAGGCGTTGGTTCCCCCGTTCTGTGAAGGACTGATGGCGAGACACTGAAGATGGATTCCTGCCTCCGCAGGAATGACGGTGGGGGTGATAAGGCGGCTATTTTCAGAGGAATGTGCGCGGAGCGGAGGAGGGCGACCACAAGGGTTGCCCCTACGACAGGTTTGCCGGGGTTTATTTTCGTAGCAATCGTTCATGTCGGTTGTCACCGACACCACCAATCATAAAAATGAGGTTGGAGTCGTCGTTCTTGGTTGGCAGACCACCAGGGAATGACGGTTGGGGTGGTAGGGCGGCTATTTTCAGAGGAATGACAGGTGCTTGGTCGGAGTGACAGGCAGACTGGGCCAAGTCATGGCTGCAATTTCGCTTTACCTGACCCTGTCAGCCCACGACGGGAGAGGGGGTAAGGCGCGGGCTGTGTCGCATTCGGGGTAGATTTTGTGGATAATGGGGCATCCGACATGAACCGTTAGGGGGAGGTGACACCATGGTCATGGGGAAGGCGGCGCTCTTTGTCGAGCCGTATCACTTCGAGATAACGGAGCTGCCTGCGGTGCCTGTCGAGGCGGGGGGCATTCGAGTGAAGATACGGTCGGGGGGCATTTGCGGTTCCGACCTGCATTTCTGGCGCGGTGAGATCAAGCCGATCCTGGCGGGCGAACCCGGGCCTGTGATCCTGGGGCACGAGATGGCGGGCGTAGTCGACGCGATGGCGTCGGACATCTCGACGGACTCGAAGGGGCAGCCTCTGCAGGAAGGGGACCGCGTCGTATTCTGCTACTTCTTCCCCTGTCATCGCTGCTACAACTGTCTGCGAGGTGAGCTGAACCACTGCCCGGACCGTTTCCGGTTCCGCGCGTCGGTGGAGGAGTACCCGTACTGCAACGGCGGGTTCTCGGACTACTACTATCTCTTCCCCGGGCACTACGTGTTCAAGGTGCCGGACGATCTGTCGGACGAGGCGGTTGCGGGCGTGAACTGCGCGGTGTCGCAGGTGATCGAGGGGTGGAGGCTGGCCAATCTACAGATGGGCGACAGCGTCGTCGTCCAGGGCGCGGGAGGCTTAGGCATCAGCGCGGCGGCATCGGCCAAGGACCGCGGGGCCTCGCAGGTCATCGTCATCGACGGGCAGGCGGGGCGTCTGGAGCTTGCGCGTCAGAGCGGCGCGGACGTTACCATCGACCTGAACGAGTACGACACGGCGGAGGCGCGGGTCGAGCGTGTGAAGGAGCTCACCGAGGGACGGGGCGCGGACATCGTGATGGAGGTCGTCGGGTACCCGCAGGTTATTAACGAGGGCATCGACATGGTGCGTCGCGGCGGGGCGTATGTCGAGATCGGCAACATCTGGCCCAACAGCATGGTGACGCTGGACATGGCGAAGGTGCTGTGGGGGCAGGTGAGGATCATTCCGGTGACGCACTACCACCCGTCAACGCTGCCGGTGGCGCTGGACTTCCTCTCACGGACGAAGGACCGGTTCCCGCTGACGAACGTGATGTCGCACAGCTTCTCGCTGGAGGATATAGGCAAGGCGTTCGAGCAGTGCGAGTGGCTGGGCAAGGAAGAGGGCACGGCGATCACGCGGGCGTTCATCACCCCGTAGAGGGGTGCCCAATAGCTGAACCGCAGCCGCTCGACCCTTCGACGGGCTCAGGGTGAACGGGACCTTTATTGAACGCTTCACTAGCAAGGACGCAAATCCCACGAGGTTTGATGGGCCGTACCAGGGGGACTTTTGAGAGACCCCAGACGTAACCCCGTTCCGGCGAGGTATCGCTACCCACGCAAGGCGGAACGTGAGCAAGGCGGCAACCGCCGCTGGTGGGCCGCAATTGGCGCGGGTATCTTGGCGCTCGTCATCGTCGCAGCGGTCGGCGCATTCCTCATGCTTCGCGACGGTTCACCGCCGATAGACGAGGGGGAGCGCACGGCCGTGGTGGCGTTCACTGAAGACGTACTGGATGTTGAGGTGATGCGCGAGGGCGTGCTGGCCGAGTTCGGGCAGGTGGGAATCGACATCAGGACGACGGAATTCTCCGTGGTATTCCGCACGCTCGAGAGCGTCATTGCCAAGCAGGAACAGCTGGCCGGGGAGATCCGTTCGATCGACTCACCGAGCAATGTAACGGCACTGGCCCATACCCTGTTCATAGACTCCTACGAGCGGGAACTCGAAGGGTATGAGTTGCTGAACAAAGTGGCGGGGCAGGCCCAAGCGATATTCCCTGACAGCACGCCGCGACGCCTTCGACGCCTCGACGGTTACGGGAACGCGACTTCCAAGATTCGAGCGGCGAATCGGTCACGCGAGCGGGCATACGAGGAACTCCAAGAGCTATTGGGCAGGGTGGGACTGACATTCGAAGACCTGAGTCCGAGGACTGAGTGAGCGGAGGCGGGGATGAATCCGCGATCATATCCGCGAGGGCCGAGGTATCGCGTGAGCGCGCGGCCTCGACCGGAGGAATCGCCACGGAGACGGAGGCCGAGGTATGTGATCGCGGCAGTCGCCGTGGGACTGGCGGTTATCGCGGTGGTGGCTGCAGTGGTGCTGCTGCCGACATTCAGGCCTGCAGCGGGGCCTGAAGAGACGGGCGAACCGGGTTGGGCAGCCACCCGACCTCGCGACTTCGCTCCGACGCCGCTCGTGCCGACGCCGACACCCTACCCTACCCCTGCGGCGGCGGCTACGGCCACACCGAGACCGATTCCCACTGCAGACCCGTCGATAACCACGGCTGAGATCGCGAGCATCATCTATTTTGCGAACAGCATCATGTTCATCGAGAGGCGGCAGCGACTCATCATCAGGGACTATCGCTACTACAATATCGACTTGCTGACACGGTGGATCGGAGAATCGGTCTCGGGCGCGGAGGATTTGCTGGAACGCCAGCGCAAGCTGCTGGCCGAGTACCACAAGATCCGTCCGCCGGACATCGAAGGTGCGGCTGAGGTGCTTGATCTCTACGTGGACTCGGCTGAGGAGGGCGTCGAAACGTTCGATCGATTGGTCGTCGCTCTCGAACCCCTGCACGTGGCAGGCATATCCGTCGTGGGAGGAATCAGGACGGGTATGCTGCCGAACATCGGGGTGAGCGAGGGACTGGCGAGGTCGGCGATGACCCGTATTGAAGCGCGGGAAC
>JAPPDQ010000594.1 GCA_028875495.1 Chloroflexota bacterium | reverse complement strand
ACAGCGTTTTGCGGCATTGAACAGAGTCCATGCCTCCTCAGGTGACGAAGGAGGAGGCAAAGTTGAGTCGACGTCGTAAGGAGTGCATCCCGAATAGTGCGTAACTTGCTCCTCGTCACTCGTCCATCGGTATCCCGGCCGCGCCGGTCCTCTCAGCAGCGCCACCTTATTCCCGGATCTATAACCGTAGCTCCGAGCGAGTTGTCCCCGCGTCAATGCCTGAGGGGGAGGGTCGTAGAAAATTTGCTGGGCGAAGGCATTTGATGGGAACACCTCACTCACTGTGCAGCTTACCTGCAGCGTCGTCTCCTCTATCGTCGGCGGAACGCTGCAGTCTGCGTAGTCTCCCTCAAAGTGCTGCACGGTCCACATCTGATGGGTATCCCACACGAGCCCCAGATTCACCTTCCGATGCCACGGATCCAGTATGTTTTCCTTATGCCCAGGGCTCCCAATATATCCATCCATGTGGTCGCGCAGTTCGCTCTGGATACTCTGTATGGGACTATAGGTAGGTCTTTCTTCTTCTGTTAGGCAATAGTCCAGTCCTGCAACATTCTCGCGATTTGACTGGTAGCCTCCAGCGAGAGAATACCTCATCGGGGGGCCTAATCCGTCCGTCCCCCAGTGGCCGGATACACAGTCACCAATTGAGTTTTCGGCATGTATCTGCGCCGCATTGTTGTCGCCCAACGAGACTTCCGGTACTCCGGCCTTTTTTCGCTCCTCGTTGATGAGCCCAAGCATGAATTGCTTATTGCTGAGAAATCTTTGGTGTGGGGTGTCCGACTCTGAGCTTTTCAGCATGGACGGAACAACAGGTTCTAATGGAGACGAGGATGATGATCTCTCGCTCACGATGGCAAGAGGCCCCGGTGCAACTGCAGGCTCTGGAGGTATAACCGGGTTTTCCAGCACTTTGGAAGAGTCAGGTGGTGCGGACGCAGCCGGCATCCCGGAACACCCGAAGGCCAGAGTAGCAACCAGCGCGGCTATGAGACCGTACGTTGTTGCAAAAGTAGTTTTCATAAAGTTGCCCCCTTGCGGCAAGGATCGGCTTCTCTACCACAAGTCGCCGGTTCCACTACGTGCACACCAAGGGGGCCCGAGGGCCGCCCTTGCCCGTATGCACGTACAGTAGTGAATTTGTCCTTGTGGTAGAGAACTCCGTTAAGATACCACAGGCCTTTTCGTAAAGCACAGCGATAATCCGGGGACCGACGGCTCCCGCGTTCTACGCACTACTTTCTTCTTTCTTCTCTCCTCTCCCCCAACCGCCTCAGAAACTCTCCATAAGTCGACACCCCGTTCAACGCCCTGATGAACTCCCCCGTGCTGGCGAAGTACGTGCGGAACTCCGCCACCTCGTCCCCGATGGGGCTGACCGACGTCACGCTCTCCCCATAGATGCCGTGCATGGCGAAGTACGCCTGGTTGAGCTTGCGTAGACCGTACCCCCCCAACCGCATCTGCCACCACCGCTCCTTCATGTACTCCTCCGCCTCGTGTACCTTGCCCTCGGCGAGAAGCTCTTCCGCACGCTGCCGGGTCTCGCGCATCATCCGGGTGAATCGCGGATCGCGCTCCTCCTGCGGCAGATAGCGACGCGCGTTCTCGGCGAGATCGCCCCCCATCCGCGCGAACGTCGCGTCGCCCAGTTCGCGCCCTGCTATGTCGGCTGCCGTCTCGTTGAGCGTCGCCATCTCCTCCGATAGCCAGAATGTCTGCCCGAATGGCCGGAAGAACCAGTAGACGTGCAGCCACTCGTGCGCCGCCGTGCGCAGGACCGAGCGGAGCGAGTCGGTGTCGGTCACCAGCGTGGGATACGTCGACAGTCCGGCAAGGTTGCCCACGATGGCCGAGAGGTCGTGTTTCTCAAAAAGCTCGTCTTCCAGCCTGCCGCGCTCGATGTATTCAAGCTCAGGACGGAGCAGTCGGCGTTCGACCCGCGCGATCTTGTCCCGGCGCGAGGTAACGATGATCGTCGGTAGCTGGCCGAACCTGATGTCCACGGGCGGGAAGAGCGCGTCTCCCCACAAGCCGAATCCTTGACCGTGCAGGACGGCGCTCAGCTCAGACTCGACCGCCTCTTCCGCCTTGGGACGCAACCCGCGCTGGAGCCCCAGCAGCTCGTCCAGGTACTCACGCGAGATGACCGCCCCCTTGGCGCTGTTCGCCCCGCCCGCCCTCGCGATGCGCCCCTCGATCAGGCGCTCCTCCTTTTCCGCCAGCCGCGAAGTCTGCAGGTACTCGTCGACGATGGCGATGCGTTCCTCGCGGGTGGGCCTCTGGCCGGGTATCGCCTCGCGCAGCAGATGTGCCCACTTGCCGAAGAAGTTGGTGATGTGCCACTGCACCAGCGAGAAGGCGTGCTCCGACGACACGTCCAGCGCGGGCGTAATGTGCAGCCGGTCCCCGCTCGGCAGCACCAGCAGCACGGCAAGCGCGAACGCCGCCATCCACCGGCGAATGTGCAGTTTGCGTCGAGGTCGTTCCATTTGCAGTGGGGTCTACGAAGTCGGAAACGTTGGGCTAGCGTACCACGCTGAAGCCGTTTCAAATTCCAACGTTCCGGCAACGTATCGGTTCATGCCGACGTCCATTACCGATTAACCAAGACAACGCCGCAAATCACATGACATACCGCCCAAACCGTCATTCCTCTGAAAATAACCCTCGGCCAATCTCCCGTAGGGGCGATTCGCGAATCGCCCTTACTGCCGTTTTCAT
>JAPPDQ010000020.1 GCA_028875495.1 Chloroflexota bacterium | reverse complement strand
AGCGAATGCCGCCGGCTGCTGCGGTCCATGGAATGCCCGCTGTTCATCGACCGAACAGCGTCTCGCGAACCTCAGCTTTGGGAACGCCCAGGAACGCAGCCACATCAGAGACGACCCGGTTCAATGTTCCGATCCGCACCTCGCGATGGCGAGGAACCGTGACGCTGTGCTCTCCCGTCGTCGTCGTCAACGTCACGGTCATGTGACTGCCCCGGCTTCTCCTCGGCCGATAGTCGTAACGGCGCCCCAGCAACTGGACAAACTCCTCTCCCGACAGACCCCGCGGCAGCCTCATACAGCGATGGCCTCGTCACGGACGAGGTGCAGCCTGATCACACGGGGCTCGCCGCCTTCGTCGAAGTGGCAGAGCACGGCTTCTCTCACCATCTCCTTCAGGTCGTCCCAGTCCTCACCCTGCGTGAAGATGCTGTGGCCGAGTGCGCGAGCTTCGTATCCGCCTTCGTCGGACTCGGTCACGTCGAAGATGACCTCGGCGAGTCTCATCGAATTGTCCCCTTTCTCACTCACCCTCATCATTCCACATTGACCGGCTCTCCAAGAATCTCCGCCAGAAGTCCTTCGGTCTCCTTCTCCAGCGCCAGAATGTCGGCGCTGATTTCCTTCAACGTCCGTATCGGCTTCGGCTTGTAGAAGTAGCGAGTGAAGCTGATCTCGTAGCCAACCTTGACGCTGTCGGCCCGGTACCAGGCATCGTCGGCGTACGGCAAAACCTCGTGGAGCAGGAACGCCTCGATGCCGCCGGCATGCTGAAGCGGGATCTGCTCGGAGTCGCGCAGTTCGGTGTCCGGCTCGTACTCGACCACGGCGGGCCGGCCGTTGACTACGGCTACGAACAGGCCGCGAAGCGGGTCGGGTTTCATGCCCCGCTTGTGAATCTTCCGGATGACGGGCGGCGCGTCCACGCTACGTGCTCCGGCTTCCTTGAGTTGCTTGATTTCCGCCGGCTTGTAGGCGCGGTTCGGGTCGACGCCTTCGATTCGTAACGGCCGCTCGACCATCACCTTCCAGTAGCCGAAGGCCTCGTTCGGGAAGATCTTCGACTGTTCGGTTTCCTCGAAGGCCAGGAACGTATCGCAGATACGGGCGATGTCCTCCTCCGACAGCTCGCAGTTCTTCTTGCCGAGGTTCTTGCGGAGCGGCTTGAACCACTGCGTGGCGTCGATCAACTGCACCTTGCCCTGGCGGTGCTCCGGCTTGCGGTTGCTCAGCACCCAAATGTAGGTGGCGATGCCGGTGTTGTAGAACATGTTGAGCGGCAGCGCGACGACTGCCTCCAGCCAGTCGTTCTCGATGATCCAGCGGCGGATGTTGCTCTCGCCCTGGCCGGCGTCGCCGGTGAAGAGCGACGAGCCGTTGTGGACCTCGGCGATGCGGCTTCCCAGCGGCGTGTCCTGCTTCATCTTGGAGAGCTTGTTGGCCAGGAACAGCATCTGGCCGTCGCTGGAACGGGTGATCAGCGAGTACTCGGGATCGCCGGCGTGCTCAATTACGAAGCGCGGGTCGCGCATGTCCTTCTTGCCGCCCATCCGCTCCAGGTCGCTTTTCCAGCTCTTGCCGTAAGGGGGGTTGGAGAGCATGAAGTCGAACTCGCGGGAAGGGAAGGCGTCGTTGGCGAGCGTCGAGTGTTCCGGGCCTCCGACGATGTTGTCGGCGGCGGCCCCTTCGCCCTTGAGGAGGAGGTCCGCCTTGGCGATGGCGTAGGTCTCGGAGTTGATTTCCTGACCGTAGAGATGGATGGAGACCTGCTTGCCGTGCTGTTCGGCGATCTGCGCCAAGGTTTCCTCGGCCACCGTCAACATGCCGCCGGTGCCGCAGGCGCCGTCGTACACCAGATAGGTTCCGGAGTCGATTCGATCGGAGGCCGGCAAGAAAACGAGCTTCGCCATCAGCCTCACGGCGTCGCGCGGAGTCCAGTGCTCGCCGGCCTCCTCGTTGTTCTCCTCGTTGAAGCGGCGGACCAGCTCCTCGAAGACCGTGCCCATCGCATGGTTATCCAGGCCGGGGTGCTTGACCGACCCGTCGCTGTGGAGAACCGGGTGTGGACTTAGGTTCACGTCCGGTGAGAGGAACTTCTCGATCAGCGTGCCGAGGGCGTCAGCTTTCGAGAGCTTCGGGATCAGGTTGCGAAACTCGAAGTTCTCCAAAATGTCCTGGACGTTCGGCGAGAAGCCTTCGAGATAGGCCTCGAAGTCGGCCTTGAGCTGCTGTTGGCTGGCGCGGGCCCTGAGGTCGCGCAGCGTGAACTTCGAGGTGTTGTAGAACGCCTGGCTGGCAGCTTGGCGCAGTGCTCGGTCCTGGTGGATAATCTTCGCCTTGTCCAGTGAGGTCTTCATCGCTAGTACGTCCGGCTTGCTCGGCTCAAGCACCGCGTCGAGCCGACGCAAAACCGTCATTGGAAGGATCACATCGCGGTACTTCCCGCGGACGTAGAGGTCGCGCAGCACGTCGTCCGCGATCCCCCAGATGAAGTTGGCAATCCAATTGAGTTGACTACCCTCCAAGCTCAGTTCCTCCCTATAAATGATGTCATCCCTGACGGTACACCTTGACGCGGCGACCGCCCCTCACCACGAGCATACGAAAGGCGTGGTCCTTGATGTGGGCGCTCACGCGGTAATCGACTGTCCAGTACTTCCAAAACTCGCCAAGCCGGGCCCCTCGAGACTTCGCCGATGCGGCGCGGACCGTCCAGTGGGGCACCACTGCGGCGCAGAAAGAAAAGGATAGG
>JAPPDQ010000117.1 GCA_028875495.1 Chloroflexota bacterium | reverse complement strand
GGAGATGGTGAGGGTGGGCCAGGGGTGGAGGACGGCGGTCGACACCATGAGGGAGGCGGTAAAGCCCGGTGTTACCACGCAGGCCCTCGACGATTTATGCGCGGATGTCTTTGAAAGACATGGAGCGCGTTCAGGGCCTCAAATCGTCTACGGCTTCCCAGGAGTCGCCTGCATCAGCATCAACGACGAGGCCGTTCATGGCATTCCTCGAGAGACGAGAACAATCCAAGATGGCGACCTGGTGAAGCTCGATGTCACCGCCGAGCTAAACGGCTATTTCGCCGACGCTGCCATAACCGTCGGCGTCGGCACGATGTCCTCTCGGAATCGCAGGATGGCAAGGTGTGCCCGTTCAGCGTTGTACCACACCCTCAAGGGGACACGTGCCAATCAACCGCTCAACGTCATCGGCAGGTCCATACAAACCGCCGTTGAACGCCAAGGGTTCAACGTGATGCCGGATCTCGGAGGCCACGGCGTCGGCAGATCGGTTCACGAGGAGCCGTTCGTGCCCAACTACTACGATCCATGGGACAATCGACAGCTTCATCCGGGTCTCGTTATTGCCATAGAGCCGGTCATCTCCGGCGGATCAGGCGAGTCGGTTACCGACGATGACGGCTGGACCATCAAGACTGCGGACGGCGCGCCCTCAGCGCACTTCGAGCACACGGTCGTGATTACACGACGCGGCCCCATGCTAGTCACGGCATGACTGACTCGTTCCAGCGTCAATTCGATGGAACCATTGGGATTTGGCCGTGAGCAGACGATTATGAACGACTCGAAAGTAGTGGCCGTGTGCCTGGCAATTCTTGCCGCTTCGCTCCTCGTCGTCGGAGTTGTCAGCGACACAATCCTGCGGCACATAATACAGATTATCCCTATGCTCTTCGTACTTGGCCTTACATGGCAACGCCCCTCCGTCGGCGCGTACATGGCCCTCCCCATTTTCGGGTTCTGGCTCTTCATCATAGTGATGCTCTGGCTGTTCTTTCTAGGTGTGTCAGACCTTGCGGATGGCACCTATTCAAATCCTGGAATCGCCCTAACCTTCATCATCGCGGCGACCTGCGCCTTGGGCATACTCAAGAGCATTCAGATTGGAAAGCCGCTCAATTGGCGCTATCGAACGACCCTGTCAATCATCGGTCTCGCCTCCCAGGTCGCTTTCATAGCCATAAGCATCCAGCCCGCGTTCGCCTACGACTGATATTCTCGCCGCTCACGCCAGCTTTCGCATAGCCAGTCCGGCCAGCATATACATGATCACGTAGACGACCACGCGGTATGTCACCGCCGACCCCGGCGGGATACAGATGAAGGACAGCCCCGATAGTCCGCGCTTCCCGATCTCGTGGGCGATGCGGATGATCTCGTAGTCCGTCAACGCAATCGGCTCGACGGCCTCTCCCAACAGGTCGCCCGGCGCAGGCCCCGCTCCCCCCATAACGTCCATGTCGAAGTGGGCGTACACCGTTTCGGTCCCCTGATAGGCCCGGTCGAGTTCCGCCACCAGTCCCTCGATTCCCAGACTCGTGCGTACTTCCCACGTTGAGATGAACCGTGCGCCTGCCCTCAAGTACTTGCGCACGATCTCCTTCTTCTCCAGCATTCCTCGCTCGCCGATCTCCACGAGGTGCTCCGGGAGCATGTTGTCGTGGAACTCGTACATCTTCTCCTTCCAGCTTGCCGATCCCGCGATGCGTGGATCGCGCGTCAGGTGATCGAGCGGCTGCGCGTCCCAGTGCGTGTCGAGGCTGATGCAGCCCACAAGCCCGTCCGTCCGCTCTGCTATCGGCTTTGCGATGGCATACGATCCGCACGGCGAGTTCTGCCCGATCACGACGGGCACGGCCCCCGCGTCGAGCGCGTCTCCGACCTTCTCTCCCACTGCCGTCTGTGCTCGAAGGATGGCCTCCGGCGACTGGTCGTCGAGTATCTCCTGTGGTATATCAGCATCGCCGTAGTCGACGGCCTTGATGTGCTCAAAGACATCGAGATCGAAGTCCTGGATGTACCCCGACTGGTAGCGGATCGACTGCTGTCGCACGCGCTGGGGAGCCGCCAGCCATTCCTGGCGGTCGACGCCGGCGTACTTCGGAGTCTTCGACGCCACGTAGGGCGCGCCGATAATCACGGCGTCCATGCCTTCGAGTTGCTCCCGCCGCTCGGCGTGCGGGAGCCCCATGAACGTCGGCGTCTCCGGCGCGATCATTGCGGCTTTCCACTCGCCTCCGAAGCTGCCCTTCGTAAACTCGTTCCACGCCGTGACCTGTTCTTCCCATGTGGGATAGACGAGCGTCGTCATGATGGTTCTCCTTACCCTGCAAATCTGGGTTGATTATCCCCTACGAGCGTCACAGTCGGTAGTCCCCCCGCTACACGGTGCGAGATAACTGTTCAGGGTTGGCGAGATTTGCACGAATTGTTCTCTCGCTGTCATTCCTCTGAAAATAACCCCCGGCAGACCTGTCGTAGGGGCAACCCTTGTGGTTGCCCGTCCTCCGCTCGGCACCCTTTTTCATGATTGGTGGTGTCGGTGACAACCGACATGAGCGATTGCTACGAAATAGACCCCGACAAACCCATTGTAGGGGCAACCCTTGTGGTTGCCCGCCTTCGTTCCGCGCCCATTTTTATCCCTCCGTGTGCAGCGCTCGGCCTGCATGAGTGATTCCTCTGAAAATAGCCCCCGTAGCACCCCTTACCGTCATTCCTGCGAAGGCAGGAATCCAGAATTTCCTGACAAGAGAGGC
>JAPPDQ010000203.1 GCA_028875495.1 Chloroflexota bacterium | reverse complement strand
CGATGTCTACAATACCGAGATCGCGCCGCATATGGGCGTCGGCAAGACCCTCATGTTCGCCCACGGCTTCAACATCCACTACGAGACCATCGTGCCTGCGGAGAATATCGACGTGTCGATGGTAGCGCCGAAGGCCCCCGGCCACCGGATGCGCGAGGTCTTCACGCGCGGCTCCGGCGTTCCCGGACTGCTGGCCCTCCACCAGGACGCTTCAGGCTCCGCCCACGACATTGGGCTTGCCTACGCCAAGGGAGTCGGCTGCACCCGTGCCGGAGTCCTCACCACCACCTTCAAGGAGGAGACAGAGACCGACCTCTTCGGCGAGCAGACCATCCTCTGCGGCGGAGTCACAGCCCTCATCAAGGCTGGTTACGAGGTCCTCGTCGAAGCGGGCTACCAACCGGAGTCGGCATACTTCGAGTGCATGCACGAACTCAAGCTCATCGTCGACCTTCTCTATGAGGGCGGAATGGAGTACATGCGCTACTCCATCAGCGACACGGCAGAGTACGGAGACCTGACACGCGGCCCGGTCGTCGTCGACGAGAACGTGAAAGAAAACATGAAGAAGGTGCTCGAGGCCGTGCAGGACGGCTCCTTCGCCCGCGAGTGGATAGCGGAGAACGACGAGGGCCGCCACCGCTTCACCCAGCTCCGCAAGGAATCCGCCGAGCACTCCATCGAAAAGGTCGGAGCCGAGCTCCGCGGCATGATGAGTTTCCTGAAAGACGCTGACTAACAGCCTAGAGGAGGCAAACGAACATGGGAGAAGGCATTCGAAATCCGGAGGTTCGTTGAAACCGACACGGAGAGCGTCGTCAACTTATGGACAAAAGTCTTCGGCTACGACGGATCACATAACGACCCACTGCTATCCATCAAACTCAAGACCTCCCGCGACCCGGACCTGTTCTTGGTAGCTGTAGCGGATGACAAAGTGATCGGCACCGTGATGGGTGGCTACGACGGACACCGCGGCTGGGTCTACTCGCTGGCGGTCGACGAAGCAAAACGACAGAGGGGCATCGGAACGGCACTGCTAGACGAAATCGAGGAGGCGCTCAAGGCTCTCGGTTGTCTGAAAGTCAACCTGCAGGTGGTAGGCTCGAACTCCGGCGTTGTCGACTTTTACAAAAGACTCGGATTCTCGGTCGAAGACCGCATAAGCATGGGCAAACGACTCTACTGAGAAAGTGATTTACCACATAGCAATCAAGGCCGAATGGGAGTCTCAGTCCGGCGAGGCGACGTACGCTCCCAGCAGATATCAGGAGGATGGTTTCATACACTGCTCAGAACAACACCAGCTACAGCCGGTCGCAGAGAATAATTTTCAAGGCAGAGTCGATCTAGTGCTGTTGGAGCTAATGCCCACGAGGCTGGAACCTGAAACCAGATACGAGCAAGGCGGCAAGGAAAAATTCCCGCACATATATGGCCCCATCAACAAGGACGCCGTCAACAGAACGAAAGAGATTCAGTGCAACGACGACGGTTACTTTGAAGGAGTCTTCGACAACATTTAACTGGCTATGAAGATTTCCAAGCACACATCGGAGGAATCCCACGTAGTTCGCCGGCAATGGCGAGTCCTGGCAGGGCTCGCCATGGCGGACTGCGGCACCCTTAGGTAGCGGCCACTTACTAATCGACCGAAGGGTTAGACACACGAAGAGCCTGCCGCACAAGGGAGAAACGACCATGACCACCAAAGACAACGTACTGATCTTCGACACCACGCTGCGAGACGGTGAGCAGTCCGCCGGGATCGGCCTGACGCTCGACGAGAAGATGGAGATCGCCAGGCAGCTCGAACGCCTTGGCGTGGACATTATCGAGGCTGGATTCGCCGCCAGTTCGCCGGGCGACTTCGAGGCCGTCTGCGCTATCGCCAAAGAGGTGCGCACGCCCACCATCGCGTCGCTGGCACGCTGCGTGCCCGGCGACATCGACGACGCATGGGAGGCCATCAAGGGAGCCGATAAGCCTCGCATACATACCTTCATATCGAGCTCCGACAGCCACCTGATGGACCTCCTGCGCAAGAACCCGGAGGAGGTGCTCGATCAGGCCGTATCCTCCGTCGAGCGAGCGCGGAACCTCTGCGACAACGTCGAGTTCTCGCCGATGGACGCCACACGCACGGACATCGAGTACCTGTACCGGATGCTCGAGGCCTGCATCAACGCCGGCGCGACCACCGTAAACATCCCCGACACCGTCGGGTACGCCCTCCCGACAGAGTTCGCCGAGCGCATTCGCCTCATCAAGGAGAATGTCCCGAACATCGACAAGGCCATCATCAGCGTCCACTGCCATAACGACCTCGGCAACGCCGCGCCGAACAGCATCGCGGCAGTAATAGAAGGCGCTCGGCAGGTGGAGGGCTGCATCAACGGCCTCGGCGAGCGCGCGGGCAACGCCTCCCTCGAAGAGGTCATTATGACAATCGAGACCCGCGGGGATGCTCTCGGTGTCACCACCAATATCGACACCCGGCAGATCTACCGCACGAGCCGCCTCGTCAGCGACATCACGGGCTTCCCCGTCCAGCCGAATAAGGCCATCGTCGGGGCCAATGCCTTCCGTCACGCCTCCGGCATTCATCAGGACGGCGTTATAAAGTCCCGAACCACCTTCGAGATCATGGACCCGCATACCGTCGGCTGGCCGAGCAGCAGCCTCGTACTGGGCAAGCTGAGCGGTCTAAGCGAAGTGACGCGCGTATATGGCAAATAGCCATGCAATCGGGACTAATCCA
>JAPPDQ010000072.1 GCA_028875495.1 Chloroflexota bacterium | reverse complement strand
CCACATCGGCATTGAGTCCAGAGACCCTATCCGCCCGTGCCACAGTCGCCACAGCATGTACGCCGATGCCAGCGCCAGCAGCACCCAGACCTGGAGGTAGAACTTGAACACCGTGTTCATGCGGTCGATATCGCCCTCGACGCGATAGATGTCCACGCCAATGACTACGCAGAACGCTGTGAGCGCCAGCAGGAGCGCGAACACCGTCTGAGGAGCGTCCAAGCGCGAGGAGAACACGATTCGCACCGCCGTAGCCAATGCCAGCACGACGAGCGCGAACACGAAGGGCGTCGTGCTGCCAGTAATCTCCACCAGCTTCAGCACGACCACAAGCCCAATGGCGCCTAGCCCCAATGCGACGAGCGCAATACGCACAACGCCCATCCATTTGCGGTGTGTAGGCTCCACTTCCGGTGCGCCGTCCCGCTCCGGCACCTCGACGAGTTTGGAGAAGGGACGCCAGACGATTCGCCCCAGATCGAGAAGCCAGCCGCGCGACTCGTTGACGACAAACGACCCGATGACGAACACGAACAGTCCCGCTATCAGCAGGAACTGCCACAGCACCGTCTGGTTGGTGGTGGCTTCGAGGCTGGAAAATGCCGTCTCGTAGTTCAAATGGTACGGCAGGAAGGCGACGAACCCGATCAGGAAGATCAGCGCCCCCTTGAGCGCCGCTTCGGCAATGATCACCAAGTTCAGCCCGCCGGTCCTCAGCACCCCCGCGAGCAGGACGGCGGCCATGCTCAGCAGCAAATACGTCGGATAGTCCCACGTATTCAGCGGTCGGAGCGCGCCGACCGCGACTCCCAGCACCGCCACCTGCGCGAAGTCGGCAAGCCCCCAACCAATCCCGGCGAGCCGACCGCTTCCCCGTACGCTATCTCTTGCCCGCAATACGACCGCCAGCGCGGCTCCAACGACCAGCACGGTAAACGGGAGCGCCATGAGATGCGCGTGCAGGTCGGCGAACAGGAACGTGAAGAACGGGAACTCCGTGATCTCGTTGCCAGGTGGATCGGGTGGCATCATCCGGCTGCTGCGCCAGAAATCGAACCCTCTGAGAGGCTCATTCTGAATGAACGCCCAGAGGTTCTCAATGCTCTGAATAGCGCCGTCCAGGTTCCCGATCACCGTCACGAAGAGCGCAGCAGCAACCCCCGCAAATACCGGAGACCACGCGAAGGCGCTAGTGTGCTTCTCGGGAACGTCTCCGGGGCCTTCACGTGCCTGCCTGCAAGAGAGCTTCGTCCGCGCCGACTCCGCGAGGTTGTAGACGATGCTGAACGCCCCCGCGACGGTCAGAGCGAAGAACATCGGCACCGCAAGGTTCACCGCGATAGCCGTGTCGATGCCGGTCGCGTGGATCAACGACGCGACGATGAACTGTCCCCAGTAGTAGTAGTTAAGGTAGCCCCCCGCGTACCAGGGGTCGTATGGCGGCATGAACGAGGACTTGAGCACGGCGTTCAGGTACGCCGTGTCCATCGGCTTCTCGCCCCCTTGCCACTGGTGCCAAAGGTCAGGGTTCGCCATTCGCAATACGACGAAGGCAAGGAAGGCGGCGATGAAGACCACCTCGCATATCGCGATGACCCTCCATCGCTCGCGGAAGAACGACAAGAACGACGACCACGTGAACGGGAGCACAACGCACGACGCCAACCCGACCGCGCCGATTCCCACAATCACCGATCCGAATGAGAAAGCCATCCACTGGAGACTCGCCAATAGCCAAGCCACAAGCGAGACAACCAGGATGCCCAGCAGCTTTGCAAGCAGGTACCCCCCGTCCGGAAGCGAGCGGAAGACCGCCAGCGCAATCGGCAGTATCGCCAACGCCATGAGCTGCATGACGACCAGCCACGCCACGACCGGCATCTTGCTCGCTATCCCGTCGGGCTTCACGATATCCGTCCACGTCCCCCCCGCCCGCTGAGCGCGAAGATCGTCCTCGGAGAGCAGCAGACCAACCGGCTTCGGGGCCGTATGGATAGGTCTCCCAAGACTCTCCAAACCGAAAGGATCGTCTCCCGCGGCGCCGAGGATGCGCTCGCGAATGGTATCCACGTCGAGCCGCTCGACGTTCTCGAACACCAACCCCTTTGGGTGGTCATATACGGAAAAACTCTCGTCGGCATAGCCGAGATTGATGTTCAGTCCTGGCGGCTTCTCTTGTCCTTCCGGCATTGGGAGTCCCGGCCTCCCGTAGGTATCATCTACAAGTGTCACACCCGCAATGTTGGGATAGCTCGTTTCGACATTCGCAAGCCGGTATCCTAGTTCGCCTCCGAAGAGCTGCCGGTAGTACGCCGACGTAACCGGATACCTCTCCGGCAGTCGAGTGATGGTCCCATACAGCCGGTTGCTGTAGAAGAGGATGTAGTCGGCTCGGGCGAGTTCAGCGGCCATCCCGTCGAGCTTGCGCGGTGTGTCATTCTCGTACACAGGCAACCTCGGCACGTCATACCGCCCCAGGTCCGGGATCCCCTCCTCCCAGTGCTCCATCAGGATGACGGAACCTTCGGGCACGTTTCGTTTGATCCACTCGGACGACCGTACAGCCGTGTGAGTTGTTTGGTAGACGCCCATATAGGCGAGCGCGTACAGTCCCGTCACCGCGACCAGGGCGATCATCCCCGCCGCGACCGCGTGTCGGAGCCATCGCCGGTAGCCTCCCGCCCATTGCCACAGGTGGAAGAGCATCTGCGCTCCGAAGAGCACCAGCAGCGGCGCTACCGGAATGAGGTACCGCGTGAACTTGACC
>JAPPDQ010000487.1 GCA_028875495.1 Chloroflexota bacterium | reverse complement strand
CGAGCCCGGCGGTCATGAACTGCAGCCAGGCCATCTGGGCGGTGGCGTCCTGCATGGCCACCCGGTCCGGCCGCAGGTCGACATAGCTCACGCCCCGCTCCGGCACCCCGGTCTCCGAGGGATCGAGATGGTTGACGAGGATCTTCTCGGCCAGCGTCAACGGCCGCCCGAAACCGGCGCGTGCCCGTCCCACCCGCTCGTCCAGCGTGGCGTAGACACCCTCGATCAACTCCACCGGAGTACTAGCAAACACAGCCATCCAGTCAGCCTAGAAGGGCCGAGTCGCGAGCCGGTTGGTCATAGGTCACAGTTCGTGAAAAGCAACTTCTGCGGGGTTTCGCCGGCCCTGGGCTACCGTGCCTCCGTGGGTCAGACGGAGCAGTTCAAGCATTTCCATCCGACCCCGGAACACGTAGACACGAGGTCTGTGGCGGTACGAGCCGGCCGAATTGATGCCACGCTGATCGAGGCAAGGTCGATCTTCACTCCAGCGAGCGGCTTCATGGCAGACTGGGACTACACCTTGAACGCCTACTCGGGTTGTGGTTTCGGCTGCAACTACTGCTATGCGGCGTTCTTCGCACGTGATCCTCAACGCCGCGATACGTGGGGCGACTGGGTTGACATCAAGCAGAACGCTGTGGCACTGATTCACCGCTTCTGTCGCCGCAAGCAACTCACCGGCAAGTCCATATACATGAGCAGCGTGACCGACCCCTACCAGCCAGTGGAACGGAGGCTCGAACTAACTCGTGAGATCCTTCGAACCCTACAGCCTGAGCAGCCGCGGCTAGCCGTTCAGACCCGGAGCCCCTTGGTAACACGCGATATCGACGTTCTGAAACGGTTCGACGTCGCGCAAGTCAACATGACGGTCACAACGGACTCTGAGACGGTTAGCCGGGCATTCGAGCCGCACTGTCCTAGGAACGGCAAACGCCTGGCGGCAATAGCCGAGATCGTAGAAGCGGGAATCGATGCCGGCATCACAATGACTCCTCTGCTCCCAGTGGATAGCCCGGAGCGATTCGCATCCGACCTTGTCGCGACGGGTGTGGAGCGGTTCGTCGTACAGCCCTTCCATCCCGGCAAGGGTCGCTTCGTGCGGGGAACCGGTCCCGCAGCGGTTGCTCTCGCCGATGAGATGCGATGGACCGAGGATCGCTATCTCGAAGTTGTGCAGGTCCTGCGCGCCGCCCTGCCAGGCCTTCAGGAAGGACGAACCGGGTTCGCACCACCGGAATGACCGAAGAAGGACTCGTTGAGCGAACCCGAAAACTCGCGCCGATCTTGGAGCAGGCATGCGCCGAGGCTTGCCGCAAAATGTGGGAGGACGAAGGATGGGCCGACTATGAGTTGAGGGAGGGATATCGGGAGCTCTGGCGCCTAAACGAAGGCAAGGATCTTGCCTACGATCGGCCGAGCATCGGCCTCCACTACTCGCTCTGGTACCACCTACAACGCACTCACATTCTTGTGCGGGCGTTAGCGCCCCTGTTGGCTCCGAGGCACAGGCCGGTGCGGATCTATGACCTTGGCTGTGGTTCAGGTGCCACGGCCTGGGCGGCGGCGACCCTCGCCGAAGCCTGCCTCCGTGCAGGTACTTCACTTCCTCGCATCACGGTTCTCGGAACTGATTCAAGCCCGTTCATGGTTGATGCTTCCCGTCGGCTGTGGGCGAGCCTGCCCGCAGATCTTGAGGCTCACGTCGAGCTAGAACACCGTCTCGGCAACTGGAGCGACGTCGAGGCGTTTGACGCGCAGGACGAAGACGCCCTTATGGTTTGCTCCTATCTGTTGAACGCTTCGGACGGCGCCTACCTGAGGGAGATTGACTCGTGGCTTCAGCGAGTCTCAGACCGGGTCTCAGCTGATCAGCTTCTCGTGCTCTCATCTCCTAGCAAGGCCGATCTCGCGAACGTCCTACAGGAGTCGGAGGGGTGGGTGCGCGAAAAATTCGCTCCCCATCCGGATGTGTGGGCGGGCGCTATCGGCCAGGTCGCTGAACTACGCGGGAGGGTCTTGGAGTCGATTGGTAAGACCTCGCCGCACGAGCCGTCGTGGACACCACCGGGCGGGACGGACATACGGCTCTTGAGCAGGGCACGATCGCAGTTTGCCGGACATGGTCGCAGATCAGGACTGGTCTTGAACGACGAGCAGGAGCAAGCCGCCGAACCTACGGATCGACTCACAGCGCTAGTCGGTGCAGCAGGGTCCGGGAAGTCACTCGTATTGTGCGAGCGGGTTGTTCGAATCATCGAGCGCGCAAGTCACGACGAGCCACCTTGGGTACTTGTGACCTCTTTCAACAAGAGAATGGTCGATCAGCTCATCCATTGGATATGGAAGGGCATCGAGGGATCCGATGAAGCCAAGATCACTTCTTCGAGGGGGAACCCCGCAGACGGTGACTTCACGATTGAAGCCGAGAATTGGCGTGACGTGTCAGCCACAGTGCGGTTCCTGAATCGGGACAAGCTCGCGACTCGAGTGTGGCAGGAACCGCCCGCCGACTTCGAGCTGTTTCCCCATCCGACGACAATGAGTCCGTCGGTGGTAGACGACGAGCATCTGGATGGGAACTTTCTTTCCCGGGAACTGGAGCTCGTGGTCTTCGGCCTAGAAGCGCTGGATCACGACACCTACCTTGCGACACCGAGAGCTGGCCGCCTGCCTCGATGCAGTCGGGCCCGGCTAGCCGGGCCCGCTCGCCACCCGTCCTGGGACGCTGCTGCCCTGCGCCGACCCCCGGGCCCGCATCGGCACCGTC
>JAPPDQ010000311.1 GCA_028875495.1 Chloroflexota bacterium | reverse complement strand
CAAGACGCTGTTCCCGCTCACGTCATTCGTCATCGGCATAGTCCATGGGCTCGCGGGCAGTGCCGCCGTCATGCTGGCTCTGCTCCCCACAATCGACTCGTTCTTGACGGGCGTCGGCTACCTCGTCCTCTTCAGCGTCGGCACGATGATCTCGATGGCCGTAGTCACCGTCGTCTTGGCCGTCCCCTTCGTCGCCACCGGCGGCAATATGGTGCTGAACCGCTCGGTCGGTGTCGTCGCCGGGGTCATGAGCGCCGTCATCGGAGTCGCCGTAATGTCGGAGATCGTGCTGGACGTCACCATCATCCCGTTCTAGCGCCGACAGTTCGCGAATTGGGAGGCGCTTATCCCCTCTCCCGTTGTGGGAGAGGGCTAGAGCCTGCCCCGTACTCGATACGGGGGTGAGGGTGTCCTGAGTAAGCTGCCGAAATCACACGGAACCGGTTCTAGCGCCGCCGACTCCACCAGCACGGGCGTGTGGTATCCTTGCGAACCATAACGGTTGAGGTGTCTGCCATGCTAACCGAACGCCAGCAAGCGCACTACGAAGCCTTCGGATTCCTCTTCCAGAGGGAACTGTTCTCTGCGGACGAGATGTCTGTCATTGGTGAAGAGGCGGACAGGATTTGGCAGGAAGAATCTCAACGGCCCGGCTTCCAACTCTCCGATCAGGGCAGCCAGCATACGTCGTCCTTTGTCGAGCGGTCTCCGCTTCTGTCGCGGATCGTTGAGGACGACCGCATCTACCTGACGGCACAGAGGCTCGCCGGGGAGGGAATGGTCTGGACGAACTCGGAAGGCAACATCACCGGCTACGGTACGGCCCCTTGGCATCCCGACCGCCGGAACATGGCTCCCGGCGACCTCGACTATCCACGCCTCAAGGTCATGCTGTACCTCGACGAGGTCTCGGCGGCCAACGGCGCTCTCCGCGTGATACCCGGTTCCCACAAGAACCCCTTCCACGACTCGCTGTACCCTATGCTCCAGAAGCAAGACGACGGCAAGGACTGGGACGTGATCCCTGAGTCTGACGACCCCGCCGACATGCCCTACGGCGTCGCGGGCGACCAGATGCCGTGCCAGGTCGTTGAATCGAAGCCGGGCGACGTGCTCTTCTTCAACCAGTGCCTGTGGCACGCGGCATACAACGCCTATGCCGGCCGCCGCTACATCGCGCTGAAGTTCGCCGGCAACCCGACGACGGACGGGCATCTCGCCACGCTGCGGTGGTACAGCGGTGGGGCCTTCTCCCCAAGCGAAGCCTTCCTTAACAGCGACAGCGAACGGCTGCGCGGTCTCGTCACGCGCATGGCGGAGCTGGGAAGCGCCTAGCGCCGCAGTCCTTCCAGCACGATCTCGCCCATGGCGATCCGTTCGAGCACCTCGACGTAGTGCTGCCGCTCCGCCTCTTGTACGCGGTCGCGAAGGGTCTCCAGCGTGTCCGTAGCCAACACCGGTACCTCGATCTGAGATAGGACAGGCCCCGTGTCGTAGTCGCCCTCGACCAGGTGAACGCTCGCGCCGGTGATTTCCTCGCCCGCCGCAAGGACGGCCTCGTGCACTCTGTCGCCGTACATCCCTTGACCGCCGAACTTTGGCAGCAGGGCAGGGTGGGTGTTGAGCATGCGACCCTTGTAGCGCGAGAGCACCGCAGGCCCCAGCCGCTTCATGTACCCGGCGAGCGCTACGATGTCAACGCGGTGACCATCCAGCGTTTCCGTGATGGCGCGGTCAAGGTCGGCTTCGTTTGGGTGAGTGACGCTGCTGAGGTGGGCGGTCGGGATGCCGTACGCTCGTGCGCGTGCCAATGCACCGGAGCGCGAGTTGTTGCCGATGACCACGCGCACCTCTGCGTGGAGACGGCCCTCAGCGCAGGCGTCGATGATCGCTTGCATGGTCGTGCCCGCGTGGGAGGCGAGGATGCCGAGTCGGAGGCGCGGTCTGGGGTCGTCCTCCTGCTGTCCGGCAGGCACCTGCCTCAGTCCTTCTTTTGCTCTGCGAGTTGGGCCATGTAGGCTTCGTCGCCCATGATGGTCTTCTTGTAGAACCAGCGCGTCTTCTGCGGGAGCATGGAGATGCTGCGGTCCTCCGAAGGGAACTGCGTGGGTGCGTGTCCGTTGCGGGCCGACTCGCGCAGGGCAACGGCGATTTCAAGGGCCTGACGCATGTCATCGCCTGTGGTGGCCCCTATGGGAGCGCCCGTCTCCAGGTTCTCCACCATCTCATCGACAATGCCGAGCATTACATCGCCGGGGTAACGCCAGCCGTCCTCGTCGTAATCACGCTCGCGTATGGAATCGCGCGGGAGAAAGAGCCCCTGTACGTCTGTGAACTCCTCCCAAACGGGGGGGCGCTCTGACGACTCCGCTCTCACGAGGTGAAGGCCCGGCCCGGTGTTATTCCAGTTAAAGATGGCACCGTGAGTGCCCATGATTTCAATCCCACGCCAGTGGTGGTTGGGAAGGCGGTAGTTGCTGAATACCTCGACCTCGTTGTCGAATCGAAAGTATCCCCCCAGAGCTCCGTAGCCCGGAGTGCCGTCTTCATGCTCGTCTTCGGCCTCCGCCAAGGGGTCTCCTGATACCCATCCGATGGCGAGGCCGCCGTTCGGCCTTCCGGCAAAGCGCCGGGCGAGGTTGAGGCCGTGCGTCCCCATCTGGTTGTTGTTCTCATACAGGTTGATCCGCACGATTTCACCGATCTCCCCGTCGGCCACGAGTTGGTAAGCCTTCTGGTAGTCCGGCGTGCTGGAGACGACAACGCCGCATACAAG
>JAPPDQ010000194.1 GCA_028875495.1 Chloroflexota bacterium | reverse complement strand
TCTAGGGAACAAACCATGAATAGTCCTGCGAACGCGTTCTTGGTCCTTCTGGGCGCCCTTACCCTCCTCCTCGCAGCCTGTGGCACCGGCGAAGACCCTACCCTGCTTCCTGAGCAGACAGGACCGGCTCCGTCGCTGGAAGCCCTTCGCAGCAGGGCCACCGAGGCGACGCTGGCCTTGAACGAAGACCGATGGCTCGACTTTTACGAGTTCAAGAGCCCCCGCTCTGTCAGACCTCGCCTCCCATACGGGCTGCCGGCCGTGCAGCTCTGCACCCAGGAGCAGTTCACCTTCGACACCGGAACGAGGCTCGCAAAGATAAGGGCCCTTGCCGGACTCTACCGTGATGAGAAGCTAACGTGGGAAATCGCCGACGTGACCACAAAGGAAGACCGTGACCGCATCGGCGTCGTCCGGCTCGATATCTTCCACCAAGGCAAGCTGGTCACAGACGAGTTCCACGACTACCGTGGCGAAGTGGAAGAGGGCGAGCGGTGGGTCTACATAGACGGCGAATGGTGGGTAGAGCCGGAAAACTGGGACGAGGGCTGCCACGAAAACACCCTATTCGGCCTCTAGTTCGACGTTGACCTCCCCATCTTGTCCCAAAGCTGCTCCTTCAGTTCTGCCGACTCCTCGTTCAGAAGCCTCAGTGCAAGCCGGAGAGCGTTCGAAACATCCTCCGCCTCCAGGATGCCCTGCTTCCCGATGACCTCCCCCTGAAGCTGCGAACCCACCGAGTACCATAGCTGCACCGGGTCCGTCGGCAAAGCGGGCTGCTCAATCCACTCGCCTCGCAGAGCCATGAACATCTGTATATGCTGCTTCGCGGCCTGCCTCACCTCGGCAACCAAGTCCTCGTCAACAACTGGATCGACATCGTCCTCCAGGGGAAGCACCTCTGCTGTGATATACGGCAGCTGCTCGACGATCTCCACAATACGAAAACGCCGCTCCCCTCTCACACCGATCAGCATTCGCCCGTCATCGAGCGTCCTCACCTCGTCGATCACCGCAATCGTCCCGACCGTCTCCGGCACCGCCGGATCGCCCACATCCGACCCCGAGCTGATAAGCACCACTCCGAAACGCCTGTCGCCTTCAAGGCAATGCCGCATCATCAGCCGGTACCGCTCCTCGAAAATGTGCAGCGGCAGATACCCACCCGGAAACAACACGACATTCAACGGAAACAACGGCAAACGCATGAGCCTGACAACCACCTGCTTATGTGATTCTCCAAAAGGATAAATCGTCTCACAATCACCGTAAAGCCAACCTCTTTGCTTGTCCTCTCCCTTCTTTCCTCTTTCTACTTTCTCCGCCCTTCTTTCTTCTTCCCTCTTTCTCCCTTCTTCCCCAATCCTCTCCCATCCTGCCGTCAATTGTGATTGTCTTGCACCTTAGGCGTGTGCTATATTCGTTGGTGCCGTCCAATTCGGACGGACTGTTTATTTGGAGAGGTGTCGGCATACCACGAGACTATCGTGTCAATGACCGGATTCGCATAGCGGAAGTCCGGTTGATCGACGAAGCGGGCAAGCAGCTTGGCGTCATGCCCACGCGCCAGGCCCTGATATTTGCGCAGGAGCGGGGACTCGACCTCGTCGAGGTCGCGCCGGGCAGCAGGCCGCCCGTCTGCCGCCTCATGGACTACGGCAAATTCAGGTACGAGGCGACGCGCAGAGAGCGGGAAGCTCGAAAGGCCCAGCGTAGCAAGACAACCAACGAGCTGCGGGAAGTGCGGCTCGAGGGCCGCATCGGCGACCACGATCTTGAAACGAAAATCCGCCAGGTCAAGCGCCTTCTCGGAGAGGGTTCGAAAGTCCGGGTGTCGGTACGCTTCCGCGGTAGGGAGATAACCCACCCGGAGATCGGAATGGCCCTCCTCCGACGAGTCGCCGAGAGCCTCGTCGAGGACGCAGGTATGGAAAAGGCCCCCTCGTTCGAGGGCCGGTTCCTCGCCATGATCCTGGCCCCCATAAGCACCGGCGGCAAGAGTTCCAAACCGAAAGACGAACCAGCACAGCAGACCGAAAAGGAGAAGACGCGTGCCTAAGCTCAAGACCCACAAGGGAGCAGCCGCGCGGTTCAAGTTCACCAAGACCGGCAAACTCCTTCGCATGAAGGGACGGCAGGGACACTTTCGCCGTCGGAAGCCCAAGCGAGTAAAGCGCCAGATGCGGCAGACTATGGCCGGTAGCGCCTCCGACGCCAAGAACGTCCGCGCCGTACTCCCCTACGGCTCCACCAAGTAACACGAGGATCATAAAGTGACACGAGTCAAACGAGGATACATAAGGCGTCGCCGCCACAAGAAGATCGTCAAGATGGCCTCCGGCCACCAGAGCGGACGCTCCCGCGTCTTCAAGCAGGCCAACGAGTCCGTCATGCACGCGCTCAGGTACGCCTACTTCCACCGCCGCGAGAAGAAGGGCGACATGCGCCGCCTGTGGAACATCCGCATCAACGCCGCCGCCCGCGCCAACGGCCTCTCCTACAGCAAGCTCATCCACGGCCTCAAGCTCGCCGGCGTAGACGTCAACCGCAAGATGCTCGCCGAGCTAGGCGCCACCGACCCCGAGGCCTTCTCCGCCATCGCCGAAACCGCCAAGGCCCAGCTGGCATCCGAAGCGGCTTAACCCCCTCACCCTTGAAGGGTTGACAGGGGTATGTAAAACGGTTTTCCAGCTACGATCCCGCCCCGCCGCACTGTCATTCCGAGCGCAGCGAGGAATCTAAAGTCCTTCACCGCAAGCCCGGATAGCCAGTGCCGCGCTTCT
>JAPPDQ010000068.1 GCA_028875495.1 Chloroflexota bacterium | reverse complement strand
CGAATATCCCCTCTCCCGTCGTGGGAGAGGGGATATTCGTCTCTCGAATAAGCAGACTTATCGAAAAAGAAAGGGTTGTGGAACCTATTTGCGGGAGATGACGTTGCCCGCTCGCCGCCAGTTCTTGGCAAGCTCAGGCATTGCGTCCAGGAGGCGTTGGAGGTTCTTGTGCTCCGAATCGCTGAGCTTGGAGGAGCCCAGCACCTTGGCGGCCTCGCCCGCGGCGACGGCTCCGGGCATGGTGTTGCCGCGAGAGGGCGCGCGCTTCGACCATTCCGCATCGATCCTCGAAGCGACCGACGGGTTCTTCTGAGAGCCGCCGTCCTGACCGCCTCGACGCAGCTCAATGACGACATCGCCCTGGCCCTGGCCCGACGGACGGGTCACCCTCACGTCAGACGCGGCCTCAAGGAACGCCGTGAAACTGTTGAAGCCCCGGTCGCGGAAGTCGAAGCTGGGATCGAGCCGCTGCATCGTCGCGTGAAGGCGGCTCCCGGTCACTTTGCCTTCGGCATCCATGCTCGCTCTGACGGCGCGGACCAAGAGGCTGCGACGTGGCCGCTCCTTCGGTCGGGGCTTGCTCTCCCCGCCGCTCTCCTCGTGCTTGTCGAGGTAGTAGTAGCGGTCGCAGGCCTTGACGAGCGTGGCTGAGGTGGACTTCTGACGACCCGCGCCGATGACCATCTTGCCGGAGGAGCGGAGCTTGTTTACGAGCGGCAGGAAGTCGGCATCGCCGGAGACGATGACGAAAGTGTCGACGGGCGATGAGTAGAGCAGGTCAATCGCGTCTATCGCCAGCCTGATGTCGCTGGCGTTCTTGCCTGAGCTGGACGCCTGGAAGACGTGCACCGGCTCGATGCCGAATTCCAGCAACTGGTCGCGCACATTGCCGCCCTTCGACCAGTCGGAGTAGGCCCGACGTATGAGAATTCGCCCCAGATTGGAGATGCGGTCGAACAGCCACTCGACCGATCCCACGCTAACGTTTTCGTCGTCGATGAGAACAGCGACCTGTCGGTCGCCAGACGACTGACTCATTACCACAACTACCTCACCCCCTGTTCGACGGCCATATCCTGGCCGGAAACCACCTCGTTCTCAGGAAAGCCTACAATAAGCTCGTTGCGAAATTCGAGCATTCTGGGGTGCAGCAAATCGCCCCTTTCCACCCGTCGCACGATGTGACGGTTGAGGTATTCGAGCAGGGCAGTGTCGATGTCCACCTTAGCCAGTTGGAGCACTTCTTTGAGGTTGGGCCGGCGCTTGACCTTCTTGGGTTCCAGCTTGTCGGCCAGGAACACGACCCTGGATACGTCGCTCATATCGCTCTTGCCCGTGGTGTGGTAACGGACGGACTCGATGACCCGCGGGTCGGAAATCTCCCCGTCGCGCTCCAGCCATCTTGCAGCGACCGGGCCATGCAGCATGATCGGCACTCGGCGCTCCATGGGGTGGACGGGTAACTCCAGTCGGGCGGCTTCCTCAAGCAAGTCTTCCGGCTTCATGTGACGGGCGAGGTCGTGGCAGGCCGCTCCAAGCTCGCTCGCATCCCTATCCACGCCGTGGCGCTTGGCAAGTTTTCGGGCGAGTTTCCTCACCCGCAGCAGATGGGCCGCCAACTCGTCAGGAAGGTCGGCAGTACGCTCGGCGACACGACACGGCAGTGTAATCAACGAGTCCCCTACCCCATTCCCATGGCTCGGAGGTGCATGCCTCCCAGGACGTGCATGTGGAGGTGCGGGACCTCCTGGCCGCCTTCCTCGCCCTGGTTGATTATCAGGCGGTAGCCTCTCTCGGCTATGCCTTCGATCTGGACGGCCTCTTTCGCCGCCCGAAACATGGCCGAGACTATCGAGAAATCCTCACAGCAAAATTCAGCGATTCTCTCGACATGGACCGTGGGGATGACGAGGAGATGAACGGGAGCCTTTGGCGCGATGTCCCGGATGACGAACGTATCGCTGTCGCGGTAGACGAAATCGCCCGGTATCTCGCCGACGTTGATCTTGCAGAATATGCAGTTGCTGTCCACAGTAGCCTCCCTAAGAAACTATCCTAAAACTAACTGCGTATATGGAGAAATGCCCTTCGACAGGCTCAGGGCGAACGTGACTTCCGCTGGGCTCATGTGTGCCGAACCCGTGTCTGTGATTTTGAGATGGTTTCCAAGTCCGACCGGTCGATCAGCGCTACCCGCCCAGCAGGAACGGCTCCAAGATTATGACCGGGAGCATCGCCAGCGCGATGATAATGGTCACGCGAGTGTATGGCGGTCGACCGAGCGCGATGTGCGTCGAGACGGCCATGGCGGCGAATATCCAACCGATTGAGAAGAGCTGGATGATGCGTCCGAAGGGGACCGGGAGCTCGATGACTATCAGGAAGATCTGGAGGATGCGAGGGGCCATGGCGAAGCCGATTCCCCTCGCGACCGGAGCATATGCGGTTGGGGCAGCATCCTCTTTGGTGAAGAAGGTTGTGGCGACCCAGTAGATGATGAATGCTGCGACCACCCACCATGCGATAAAGCCCAAGGGGACGACCAAGGTCGTGAACCACCCGCCCGGAACCTGAACGGACACTGCGAGTGATGAAATGAACACCACCACGACGGCCTGGTAGGTGGCTCCGGGATCGGCGTGAATCTCGGCGAAGGCTTGGGGATCGAGCCTCAGCACGCCGAGGACTCGGCTATAGACGGTCTTTACCTGGTTCCACATCAGCCCGCCGCGAACTCGGTGCCCCGGCCTGCGGGGCGCGGCTTGGCCAATATCGCCACTTCAGCAGCT
>JAPPDQ010000607.1 GCA_028875495.1 Chloroflexota bacterium | reverse complement strand
CGGTCTCGAAGGCGGACTCCGTGTGCCGGGAGGTGCCCAGCATGCGACGTGCTCCTCCGTGCGTATCTCCTGCGCTGCTGGCGTCTCCTAAGGGCTGCGACATGCTCATCTAGAGCCTCTCGAACTGCAACGCAGAACACGTAGAAAAGACCACTCCCGTTCCGGCTGCAGATCGCGTTACGAGCACGCTTGGCGGTGGCAATGGACATCGGCTCATCCCCCGCCGGGCCGTAGATGAACTCCTCAATGACCCGCCTTCGCTCTTCAGTAAGGCTCCTGTGATCGAGCCCCAGTACTCGAATCGTGACTCCAGCTTCCTTCCGATTGCCAACTGCCTCAATCTCACCATCAATCCGGAAGCGAAAGACCTGCTCGCAAGCACGCTCAAGGGGCGACACGAAATCAGCACCATCATCATCCCACCAACCGCCCTTGAGTTGCGCGCCATAGCGATATGGTGGCCTCATGTCGTGTCGTGGATAGCAGGCTACCAAATTGGTGTACTCCAGGTCCGATCCATGCAGATCTTCACGACAGAGGCTCCGTGGCTTGACATGCTCGACATGCGCTGAACTACTATCGATTCGATGCATAGTATAAGCACACAACCCACCTTGGTCTGCAATCATGGCCTTCAATATCAGCTCCTTCTCGCCAGATGGCACCTCACGCCAATCAGACTTGTCTGTTCCCGCAACCTCACCGCACCAATCAGAATAGGAACGCGGGCATCCAGTCTTCTGGATGTACTTCACTCAGCCAAGATCTCCAGGCGAGCCATGCGCGCTTCAAGAACGGACCACTCTGGCAGATCAAGCCCGTCTTGTCTAGCCCTTGAAATCGCAACCCTCGCTTCCTCGAAAGTTCCTTCCTCAATCAAGTTCTCGACAGACTTGACGGCTGCCATCGCGGCCTCCGGGCGGTCATCGGCCTCCATGAGGTGGCGTAGGATCCAGTTTGAATCCATCCCCAAGCTGCGGTCCGGACGACCAATCTCACTAGGACTCAAGAGGTGAACCTGATTCGGCTCGACGGACGCCACGACCTGCGGTGAATGAGTCGTCGCGATGAACTGACAGCGTGGAAAGGCTCTGGTTAGATTGTGGACAATCTGCCGCTGCCACTTCGGGTGCAGATGCAGGTCGACTTCGTCAATCAGGACTACCGCTTCGGCTTCGGAGGCGGGATCCGTGAAGTTGGGGTTGGCCTGTGACAGCCGTCGGGTCAGGTCCAATACGAGAGCCAGAATTCCCCGTTCCCCATCCGAAAGCTGCTGGACAGGGAGTGTCGTGGCGTCCCGATCGATCAAGATCTGCGGGCTATCGTCACCACTCAGACGCAGATTCGCGTAGCCAGGAAGGAAGCGTATCACGGAATCCTGGAAGGCAGCTAGTACGCGGCCAGAGGCTGGACGTTCCCCCCGAATGGACTCCTGAACCCTCAGCCAAGCACCGAACTCGCCGAGCCGCAACTCGCGATCTGCAAAGGCGTTGGCGAAGGCGGCGGTGACCCCCCCCGAAGCGGTCCCCTTTCCCGGCGCCCGCTCGGACGGGACAGCTCGGTTCGTCGAGAAGAACACGCCAAGAGGTCGTCCGTCCGGCTCGTGGCCTGACACGGGAGACGGGGGATCATCGATGAACTCCGCCAATCCCGGAGTGCAGTGAACCTGCTCTCTTGGCAATCCCCCCTTCGCCTTCTGCGGGACACTTCTCTCTCGCGGTCTATGGATGAGGTACCGGTACGCCTGCCCGCCAATCTGGACATCGCACTCCACGGTCACAACCTCGGCTCCGATACGGATGTCGTCGACCCAGAGCGTTCCCACCCTGCTTCGAAGGCTGTTTGCTCGTTTCACTATGGCCGAAAGGCAGACGCTCAGCGCATCCAAAGCGCTAGTTTTCCCGACCCCATTGAGGCCGACGATTAGGTTGAACCCCTGCTGAAAGCGGAACTCCGCCGACTTGATGGCGCGGAGGTTGGTCACCTGGAGACCTGTGACGATCATGGTCCGCGCCCAACGTTGACTCTTCCCGTGACAGTACCGGCAATGACGGCGGACCGCTTCTCTCTCAACAGCGCAATGGTCCCCCTTGTAGCAGTGCTCAGTGCATCAACCTTGGAGGTTGCCTTCGAGACAGCGGCGACGATGTCACGCTGCTCTTGGAGGGGAGGGAGCGGGACCACGAGGCCTGCTGCTGTCTCGATGTTGAAGTGCTGCTGAATAGCACCTCCGCTCCCACTAAGGAACTGCATCTTCGCTGGATCCGAGTTCAAAAAGTGGGCAAGAAAGTCAGAATCAATGAAGTGCGACTTTCTGATTAGAATTAGGTCGATACAGTTCGCACCGTCGAACCTCTGGTCAACGACGGCGGTAGTACCTGGTTGCCCAGAGCGTACGGCCACCAAGTCCCCGACGCGAATGATGGACTTGGAGTGAAGTAGATTGCTTTCCTCGCTGATGAAAACCAAATCAGCATCAGACAAAGAGTGCTCCTGAACATTCAGTGATCGCAAACAGGGTACTCCAGTCGCCTCGTAGTACTTCGCCGGTGTGACAACGATCCCCACGGTTATCTCAGGACTGAGAAACTTGAGTCGTCTCGTTTCCCAGTGGACCGGAATCTCTTCCAACCACGAAACACCGGACTCGCGGAGAAAGGGCCTAGTAGCGAGGCCGCGGGTGACGGCACGGGTAATGAGCGCACGACGCTTCTCGGCCAGCAGGCTTAGGAGACGCTCCTTCTCCGCTATCAGATCATCTAGCCGCGTCGTCTCATAGTTGAGGTAGTC
>JAPPDQ010000330.1 GCA_028875495.1 Chloroflexota bacterium | reverse complement strand
GTGGATGGCGTACAGGGCCGGGCGCGGCTCTCGATAGGAGTCGTCGAAGCGCTTGAGAACGATCCGCTCGCCGATCCTGTACTCATCGAGCTTGAAAGGCCCCGTACCTACGGCGTTGTCGACCCACCAGTTCCGGCCGCCGCTCTCGACGGTCTCCTGGTGCAGGACGAACGCGGTCGGATAGCTAAGCTTGGCGAGGAAGTAGGCCTTGGGCGCGTCGATGGTGATCTGGAGCGTGCGCTCGTCGATGACCTGCACGCCCTCAATCGACTCGGCGTTGCCCTCGATATAGTCCTCCGCGCCGATGATGTCGTTGAGATACGTATCAGCGAGGTGCGAGGCGAGTTCCGGCGAGGCGGCCCGCTCTATCGACCACTTGAAGTCGTGGGCGGTCACCTTCTCGCCGTTGTGGAAGGTCGCGTTGTCGCGGAGCGTGAACGTGTAGACGGTGCCGGTATCGTCGACCTGCCACTCCTGCGCGATGTCGGGCACGAGCGCGAGGTCCGTATTGATGGTCACGAGACCGCTGAATATCTCGACCACGATGCCCGCGGAGGTGGTGTCGCCAGTCAGGTGAGGGTCGAGGGTGGGCGGGTCGGCCCAGAGCCTGCGGAATACCCCGCCCCCGGGAGGAGTCTGCTCCTCCGTCTCGATCACTACCTTGGCCGTGTCATCTTCTCCGGGGCTCTCGGTGGAGGCTTCGGCGTCAGTGGTCTTGGCGGTTGTTTCGGGGGCGGCCTCACTCTCGGTTGTGGACTGAGCCTGACCCGTCGTATCAGGTTCGTCTTCGGAATCTTCCCCGCACGCGACCAGTGCAACGGTCGCAATCAGGAGGAAGAGAAGGGGAAGTAGTTTCTTCATCGAACGCACCTCATTGGTGTTTTTGTGTCGGGACAAACTTTATAACGCAAGCAGATGGAAAACGGTTGGGATTTCATTTTTGGAGAATGTTTTTCGTATTGCGTTGAGACAGTTGAGTAGGCCGGAGGGAAGTGGCTCAAAGTTCGGTTCCAAATATGGAATACGCAACGCTTTCTACTTTCCTCCGAGCGTGGTCGCCAGATAGGCGTCTATAAACCCACCGATTTCGCCGTCGAGGACTCCGTCGGTGTCGGATGTCTCGAAGCTCGTCCGGTGGTCCTTGACCATCTTATAGGGATGCAGCACGTAGCTCCTGATCTGGTTGCCCCACTCGGCCGAGACGTGCTCGCCCCTGATCTTTGCCATTTCTCTGGCCCGTTCCTCCATCTCCCTCTCCATGAGCCGGGCGGCGAGGATGTTCATGGCGATGTTGCGGTTTTGGTAGAGCGAGCGCTCGTTCTGGCAGCTCGCCTTTATGCCGGTCGGGACGTGGGTGATTCTAACGGCAGTCGAGTTCTTCTGCACGCTCTGGCCACCAGCGCCACCGGCCTTGAAGGTCTCGATCCTCAGGTCGGCGGGGTCGATCTCGATGTCGACGCCCTCCTCGACCTGGGGGAGCACCTCGGCCAGGGCGAACGACGTGTGGCGCGCGTGGTCGGAGTCGAAGGGCGAGAGTCGTACGAGGCGATGGACGCCCTTCTCGGCCTTGAGGTAGCCGTAGGCGTAGTCACCCTCCATACGGATCATCGCGCTCTTGATGCCGGCAGTATCGCCTGGGGATAGCTCGACGACGTCGGAGCGGTAGCCTTTCAACTCCGACCAGCGGAGGTACATGCGCATGAGCATCTGCGCCCAGTCCTGAGAGTCGACGCCGCCCGCGCCCGCGTGGATGGCGAGGATAGCGTTCCGGCGGTCGTGCGGGCCGGAGAGGGCCAGCGTGAACTCCAATTCGGCCACGCTCTGGGTTAGCTCGACAAGCTCCTCCGTGAGGGTGTCGAGGAGTGATGCGTCACCCTCTTCGATTGCCATGGCGGCGAGGTCTTCGGCGGCCTCCGCCCGGCTTTCGAGCGTGCTCCACCGATCGGCTTCGCTCCTGAGGGCGGCAAGCTCCTTCATCTTGTCCTGGGCCCGCTGGGAGTCCTGCCAGAACGACTCGGCTACCGACTCGCGCTCAAGGGTCTCGATGCGCTTTTCCTTGTCGGCAAGGTCAAAGACGCACCATTATCTGGGATATTTTTTCCCGAAGTGCGGACAGCGCTCCTCTGGTTTCCTGCATGGAACGGTTTGCCTCCCTCGCCGATTGCCGTATCCAATGATACTCTGTGGCAGGCGAGCGCGTAAGGATTCGGAGAACGCTTCCGAATCTCAGTAGAAACTGACTTGTGATCGCAAAGCGATCCGTAAGGATAACGAATAGAACACTTGGGGAGGTCAACCATTGGGGAAAGCACTCAAATGGGCAGGAATCGGTTGTGGTGGGCTTTTGGGATTGCTGTTATTGATCATAATTATTGCCGCGCTGGTGTCAGGTGGGGGGAGCGACGAGAACGAGGTTAGTGTCGCGGAAAATGCTCCTGGTGGTGGCACAGCAACTGAAGTGCGGGTTCCCGACGGTAAAGAGCGAACAAATGCACTGCCAAGAGGCTACTCGATTACCCACGACGGCTTCAAAGTCACCGTTCTCGACGTATCTTACTCATCTAGTGAGGGAGGGATATTTGCTACTCTCAAAGAAGACAACGTCTGGGCTATAGTGAAGCTGCGACTTGAGGCCGTAGGGGATCCAAACAAGACGTACTCATACAACACTTTTGATTTTCGCATTGTAGGTGACAAGGGAACCATTTATGACGATTGGTTCATACCCTCAACGGACGATGCCCTGGGCTCTGCGGAGGTATTTGGTGGCGCAGTCGTTGAGGGCAACGTCGTGCAGCAAG
>JAPPDQ010000008.1 GCA_028875495.1 Chloroflexota bacterium | reverse complement strand
GAATCGCCCTTACTGCCGTTTTCATGATTGGTGGTGTCGGTGACAACCGACATGACCGATTGCTACGAAAATAGGCTCCGACCAACCTCCCGTAGGGGCAACCCTTGTGGTTGCCCATCCTCCGCTCCGCTCACATTTTCATTGCAGGTGGTGAGGGTGGGAACCCTCATGAAATATTCTGAACGTAGCGAGGAATGACGACGTTAGTCGGGAAAACGAAGAGGGTTTCAAGAATGTCAACACTACCTAACAACAGCTTCACAGGTGCGCTCTACACCTACCCCTGGGACCTGTCCGACGAGGGTGTCGACCGGGCCCTCGACCGCATCGTCGACCTAACGGGTTGCACGGAGATCCAACTCACGCCCGGCTACCACGTCTCCAACTACTTCCTCCCGCACAATCCCAGGTCCCCCATACGCTTCGGCGAGAACGGCGCCATCTTCTACCAGCCGCAGCTTTCGCGCTACGAGGCCACCGGCCTCAAGCCCCACGTCAGCCCGAGTGTGACCACGCCTGACTACTTCGAGCGTCTCGTGGAAGCCATCGAGCGCAAGGGTCTCGTGTTCTCCGCGTGGAACGTCTACTTCTTCAACCACCACCTATCGGAAAAGCACCCTGAGTTCGCCAAGCACGACGTGTTCGGCACGCCGTACGTCGGCCAGATCAGCCCGTCATCGCCGGACGCGCAGGAGTACGCCGTCGCCTTCACGCAGGAGATCATGGACCGCTTCAAGCCCCACGCCGTCCGCGTCGAGGCGCTCCAGCGCCAGATGTGGCGGCACGGCATGCTCAAGAACAAGTTTCAGGGCGACATCACCGAGCGCTGCCAGTTCCTGCTCGGAGTCTGCTTCAATCCCGCCTCCATGCGCAACGCCGAAGAAGCGGGCATGGACGCGGCCAGCTTCCGGCAAGAAGTCGACATCTGGCTGCGCGCCGAGCTCGCGAGGATACCGACAGCCGCCGACCTCTCTCAGCCCGCCGACGCCGAATGGCTGGCAAATGCCTTCGACGGTCGTCTGCGAAAATACCTCGACGTGCTGAACGCGCACACGACCGACCTGTGGCTCCGCGTCGCCGAGGTCATCAGGAAAGGCGGCGGCAAGGTGCAGTCCGACTACCTCGCCCACGGCGTCCGGACCGACACCAACGGCCTCGAGCCGCGCATCAACAAGCACATCGACCGGCTCACGGCTGGACTCCCCGCCACTGGGGATGACGCAAAAGCGCTTATACAACAATACTTGGAAATTATCGCGCCGGGCGGCGAGGTATTCGTGCCCGTGGGCCCCGGCAACATCACCGAGGCCGCGCCGCTCGTGGAGCGAACGAGAGCCGCCGCCGATGCAGGGGCGGCGGGTGCCCTGTTCTACAACTACGGCCTCATGCGCGAAGGGGTGCTCCGCTTCGTCGGCGAAGCTATGAGAAGTCTCCCGTAAGGGAACGAGGGATCGGGGTAGCCTCGCGGCTACTGCTCCTCCGCGACGTCCAGATTCAGCAGGAACCGGTTGCCCTGTCCGACACCATCGAGGATCTCAACCTCGTGGACGTACATGTCGTGGCTGTCTACGAGAACGGTCGTGCCCGTCGTCTCTACCGCCATGCCGCTGGGCGACGTGAACTTGATACCTGCTTCCACCGAGTCCGTCTCTGCGTATCCCATCCGTTCCTCTCTTTCCTTCCTAGCACTATATCTATGATCGGTTTCGCGCCCTCAGGCCGAGTGCCCAGGCCACCCCTGTAAGCGCCGCGATAAGCCCGATGCGACTGAGCGTGTCGCCGCCCAGCGCGCCCGCCACGATGAACACCACCGCTCCCGCGACCGCCAGAATCCACGCCGTGCGTTCAAGGGTTATCTTCATCTTCGCCCAAATATAATACCAGTCCGCGCTGCATTCGGGTACGGTTCTCCGATGACTCACATCATCAACCCGTGTAGAATAAGCGCCCATCCACCACTCCCAGGAGGGAACCCATGACTTCCAAGCCAACCATGATGTTCTACCACGACGGGCGACATCCGCTCATATACATGTACGAACCCCCCATGCAGGTGGCGGAGTACCAGCAGGCCGTCGACGAGCTTATCGGCACACCCATTCAGGCCATCAACTTCTGCATGGGCGACGGGCGCACCGTCCTCCACGACACGAAGGTCGGCGAGCTCTGGGGCGACAACCAGGACCGCTGGGGGCACATCATCTTCCGCCGCGCCCACCAGAACGCCAAGCACCTGATCGAAACCGGCAACGACCCCCTGAAGATAGTGGCAGACCGCGCCCACGAGAAGGGCTTCGCCTTCAACCCCGTCCTGCTCGTGCAGCAGGGCAGCGGCGACCCCGAGACGGACACGCGAGGCTCCACCTTCCGCTTCACCCACAAGCACCTCGACATTGGCGCGGCGGGCGACGTGCCGGAGAGCTTCAAGGGCTACCAGTGCGCCGACTTCAAGCACGACGAGATACGGGACGAGCGGTTCAACCTCGTCGAGGAGACCCTGCAGAACTACGACTGCGACGGCTTCGAGCTGCAGATGAACTACCAGCCCTACTACTTCCACCCAAACGAGGTGGAGGCCGGCATCCCCATCATGACCGACTGGATTCGCCGGGTCTCCGAGGCCGTCAAGGCGAGCGGCTCCGACAGGGAGCTCATCGTGCGCATACCCGCCAGCGTCAAGGGCTGCCTCTCCGTCGGGATGGACGTCATCGACTGGATCGAGCAGGACCTCGTCGACGTGATAATCGCTCAGGACTTCTCCGGCCCCGAGCTCCTCTTCGAGGGTACGAAGGAGGACGGCG
>JAPPDQ010000275.1:1108-2816 GCA_028875495.1 Chloroflexota bacterium | reverse complement strand
GATGACCGACAACATGCGGGCGGAGACGTCCGTGAGGGGCGGTATCATGTCCGGCCTCAGCCGCACGGTCCTCGGCGGCGAGAGTTTTTTCCAGAACACCTACGAGGCGGAGGGCGCACCCGGCACCATCGGTCTCACACAGGGACAGCCCGGCGATATCCTCGCTTACGAGATGGACGGCGAGGAGCTCCTTTTGGAAAAGGGAGCTTACCTGGCCTCGTCGCCCGGCGTGACGACGAACTCCGACTTTCAGGGCCTGCGCGGTCTCTTCAACGAGGGCATGTTCATCCTCCGCGTGTCAGGCAATGGGACGCTGTTCTTCAGCGCCTACGGCGATATCCAGGAGATCGAGATCGACGGCGGGTACATTGTCGACAACGGCCACGCCGTCGCCTGGGACTCTTCGCTCGACTACCGGCTGACTAAGGCCGCGAAAATCCGCTCCTTCCTCTTCTCCGACCAGATCATCATGGAGTTCTCCGGCAGGGGCAGGCTCTGGGTACAGTCCCGGAACCCCCGCTCCCTCGCCAACTGGGTCCACCCCTTCCGCAGCGTCAAGTCGTCCAACGACGGTTAGGCGGGAAATTCCTGTGCCGGAAGCGCGGGACTTCCCTTGTCCTGCACTTGCTCTTGTAGGTTGTGGCCTGCACCTCATGCAATTGGCGTTTGTGATGGCACGCTGTCAATGTTGCTTCCATGCAAGACTGATTCCGCATGAATTCTCTCTGATGCTTCCCTTTTATCGTTCGTGATGAAAGACTCGCGGCGAATTGGTATAATGCCGCGCACGGCGAATCGGAAGATATTCAGAATCACGGAGTCAATAGCTGCTCGCGTACCACGTTTAGACCCCATAATCGTCAAATCGGCATAGCTGGATCGTTCGTCTGAAAGCCTGACTATCGACATCAAACAGAGATTAGCCCCGGGTCCCATCCGACTCGAAGTGCAACCTGTGTAAAAGCACCGGAGTAGCTAAAGGAGGAGGAAGATGTCGCATATGGTAACGAGAAGGAACGTAATCGCACTGCTTTTGGCGTGTCTCGCCATAACATCGGCTCTTGCTTGCGAGGTCGAAGAGCCGGAGGCCCCGGCTGCGCCGCAGGCCGCTCGGGCGGCTGCACCTGCAGCTGTTCCCGAACCGGCTCCCGCTCTAGCGCCCGTCGAGGTTCCAGCGCCGCAGGCCCCTCAGCAAGCTGCGCCGGCCAGACCTGCAACGCTCCCTGAGGCTCCCACAGGGCCGAGCGTAACTGGGGCTGCTCCCTCGGCTGCGCCTCGCACGGCGCCTGAAGCCATGGCGGCCGCAATGACCGCGGCCGACTACGTACCCCCCGTACAGGAGCCGGGCGTCCCGCTGCTCTTCGGTGAGGGTTACAGTCCCAAGCCTACGACGTTCAGCGAAAACCCACGATTCGCCGCCATGGTGAGGGAAGGTTCACTGCCTCCTGTCGAGCAGCGACTTCCCCATCCTGAGGACGTCTTCGTCTACCCGCCGGTTGATGAGATTGGCATCTACGGGGGTGACGCGCGACTTTGGGGCAGCCGCCTTTTCAACAACATCATGACCGGTCTTGCGGTAGGCGGCACGTGCGCGGAATGGGACAACGACGGCCTGAGCTACTACCCTGCCACGTGCAAGTCCTTCAGCACGAGCGTGGACGGGCGGGTCTACACCGTGACGCTCCGAAGAGACCTGAAGTGGTCCGAT
>JAPPDQ010000275.1:0-1098 GCA_028875495.1 Chloroflexota bacterium | reverse complement strand
CCCATGCAGGACGTTGAGTGGGCTTGGAGCGAGGACCTCAACTACAACGAGGAACTCTTCCCGGTCGTGCCGGGCGTTCTGCAGGACCCCGTGACGGGTGATCCGGTCAAGTTCACCAAGATCGATGACCACACCTTCACCCTCAGCTTTGACAATCCCAACTACACGTTCATCGAAGCCGCTCGACTGGCGGCCGGCCAGGGCTGTACCCGCATGACCTCGTGCTTCTTCGAGCCCTTCCACTTCTCGCAGAAGTTCCACCCGAAGTACGCGGATCCTGCGGAATTCAAGAAGCTCATGACGGAGGGCGGGCACGAGGACTGGACCCAGGTCTGGAAGTCGAAATACAGCATCCGCTACGACGCTAATACTCCAGTCACACACGCCTACTACCTGTGCGACGGCGGGGCCGACGACCAGGAAAGACTGTGCGCCAACCCTTATTTCCACGGCGTCGACCCGGTCGGCAACCAGCTTCCGTACCTCGACACCTACACCTACAACAAGGCGGAAGACATCACGACATCCGTCTTCCGATCTATGAACGGGGAAACGGATGGGCCTTACGCCGGCGACTTTGTGCTGGTTGAGGTTCCCTTGTACTTCGCGCACATGGAGAAGGGCGACTACAGTGTAGGCCGCTGGCCCAAGACACATGGCAACGACGCCGGAATTCAGATCAACCCGGAGTTCAACGTTGATGCTGAGCTGGGTCGGTGGTTCCGCACGAAGGAATTCCGAGAGGCATTGTCGCTGGGTCTGGATCGAGACCAAATCAACCAGTTGGTCTACCTCTCGCTTGGCACGCCTCAGGCGTGGGTACCGCATCCTGCGACTCCCTACTACCCCGGAGACGAGTGGCCCAGCCATCTGGCTATACGCGACGTTGCGGCAGCCAACGGACTCCTGGACGGTCTTGGGTTGGTAGACACCGATGGGGATGGGTTCCGCAATCGACTTGACGGCTCAGGGAATGTGGAGATCTTCTCCGAGTTCAGGGCTAACTTCATGCCCGTTGCGGAGCTGATGCAGTCCCATTGGGCGGACATGGGCATCAAGCTGGACTTCAAAGAAGGACGGAATCGGGCTTTTGTGGCC
>JAPPDQ010000109.1 GCA_028875495.1 Chloroflexota bacterium | reverse complement strand
GTCCATAATCATGAGGACGCCGTGACGCTGGGTTATCTCCCGCACGGATTCGAGGAAGTGCGGGTTCTGGACGGGGAACTGACCCCAGTGCGCGCCGGTCGGCTCCATGATGACGGCGGCGACGTCGGAGTCCTGCGAGAGATATTTGTCGAGGGCATCCGGGTCGGGTTCGACGACCGCTACGGTCGAGCGGGTCTCGTTGGGGACACCGTAGGGCGCGGTTATGCCGGCCTCGATGGCGACGTAGTCGTGCCAGCCGTCGTAGTGCTCGCGGAACTTGACGAGCCTTGTCTTGCCGGTGTATCCGCGAGCGAGACGGATCGCCAGTAGGGTAGCCTCTGTGCCGCTGGCCGTGAAGCGCACTCGCTCAGCGGCGGGCATGAGGCCGGTGATGAGTTCGGCCCAGCGCACCTCATGGGGAGTCGTGGTGCCCATGTGCGTGCCGTTCCTGACCTGACGCTCGACGGCCTCGGTGATCTCAGGCCGGTTGTTGCCGAGAATAAGGGAGCCGAAGCCGATGAGGTAGTCGATCAGTTCGTTGCCGTCAACGTCCCACTTGACGGCTCCATCGCCGCGCCCCACGTAGAACGGATGGGGGTACATGACGCGCGATTGGGCTGCGCCGCCCGCGACGACCTCCTGGCCTCCCGCATAGAGATCGGCGGACTTCCTGTGGGTCTCGTAGAATCGTTCGAGAATCGTCGGCATGTTGGTGGCCTCTCAGTGTGGTCGTTCGTGGCGGATTGTACAACAAATCGAGTAGTGGGACGGATTGCAAGAGGACGTATCTTGATTCCGGTCGGCGGGGCGGGAGGTAGATTCCCACCCCGTATCGGTGTACGGAGTGACGTTCTTTTGCGGGAATGACGATGGTCTTAGGAAGGTCACATAAAGGAAGGAAAGCGAATTGACGCTGGGATCGGGCAACCACAATGCCCCTACCAGAGATCTGTCGGGACCGGGCAACCACAAGGGTTGCCCCTACAAGAGATCTGCTGGGACCTATTCTCATAGCCGTGACGGTGTGAGGTGATTGCTATGCGTGCGCGTTTGAAGGATTATGACGCTGGCATGACGAAGTGGCGTGAGCGATGAGATTGGAGATGACGTATGTCAGAAACCATTGACCTTAGTGGACAGGTGGCGCTTGTAACGGGAGGCGGAAGAGGTATTGGACGGGCGGTGGCGATTGCTCTCGCGGAGGCGGGTGCGTCGGTGGCGGTGACGGCGCGGACAGAGGCGCAAGTCCACGAGACGGTGCGGTTGATACGAGAGTCGGGCGGGACAGCCGGGGCGTTTCCGGCGGATGTGTCGGACCCGGAGGCGGTCGAACGCTTGGTGGGCGATGCCACGTCGCGACTGGGGCTGGTCGACCTGCTGGTCAACAACGCGGGACTGCCCAGTCCACCCGGACGTGATTGGGAGCACGACGCGGAGCGTTGGTGGTACGTGATACAGGTGAACGTGAGAGGGCCGTACTTGCTGTCACGGGCGGTTTTGCCCGGCATGATCGAGCGTGGGCGCGGGAGGATCGTAAACGTGCTCGGCAGCTCGTCTTATCTCGCATCGCCGTACAGTTCGGCGTACACCACGTCGAAGGCGGCGTTGTACAGCATGACGCGCTCCCTGGCGGCGGCGACGCAGGAGTACGGCATATCCGTCTTCAACTACGGGCCGGGGCTGGTTCGGACAGAGTTGACCGAGTACATGGCGGGTCCGGAAATGCCCTGTCCGGCCGCCGAGGTCATGGCTGCCGCTCTGGAGACCGACCTTCGCATCGAGCCTGAGGTCTCGGCGGAAGGCGTAGTGTATATCGCCTCCGGGAAGGCGGACGCCGCGAGCGGACGCTACCTCGACGTGCGGTGGGGAATCGAAGAAATGGTTGCGCGTGTCGTCGATTCGGGCGACGATGAGCTGTATACGTTGCAACTAAGAAAATGAGGCAGCTTTCAGGGTCATTCCGTTTTCGTCCAGGGCAGCCACAAGGGCTGCCCCTACAGGGATCCTGCCAGCTACAAGGGTTGCCCCTACGGGTATCCGGTCAGACACAAGGGCTGCCCCTACGGGGATCCGGCCATAGGGAAGGTGATTACATGACACGCAAAGTTGGGATGGTACACACGGTGGAGAAGCTGATTCCGATGTGGGATGAACTGGCTGAGGAGATGATGCCGGGAACGGAGATTGTTCACCTCGTGGACGAGGGATTGTTGAAGGAAATCGTCGCCGGTGGAGAGCTTACCGAAGAGAGAGTCTCCCGTCTCGCCTCGCTCGCTTCTGCGGCGGAAGCGTCCGGCGCGGAGGCCATCATGCTGACGTGCTCAACCATTGGCCCAGCCGTGGACACGGCGAAAGAGAGCGTCGATGTCCCGTTTCTGAAGGTCGACGAGGCAATGGCCGATCAAGCAGTCCAGCTTGGGCCGCGGATTGGGGTCATTGCGACCTTGCATACAACTCTTACTCCCACGTCCGACCTCGTGAGGGGGCGTGCCACGGCCCAAGGCAGGGAAGTGCAGATTGAGACTGTCCTGTGTCAGGGCGCGTTCGAAGCTCTCGGCGCGGGCGACACCGATACTCACGATAGCATCGTGATTGCTAGCCTCAAAGAGCTCATGGACCGTGTGGATGTCGTCGTGCTGGCACAGGCAACTATGGCCCGTGTAGCTGATCTTATCTCCGATGAAGACAAGGTCGTTCCGATTCTGTCGAGCCCGCGACTCGGTGTGGAGCGGCTGCGGAGCGTTGTGGCGGGGGAGTGACCCGGAGTTCACCGCAGAGAGCACAGAGACCGCAGAGTGAGGGAGAGGATTGCCCTTCGACAGGCTC
>JAPPDQ010000096.1 GCA_028875495.1 Chloroflexota bacterium | reverse complement strand
CTGCTTGAAAGGTGCCGATTGCGCGCAATTCTGCGGCTGCCTCCGGGAATCTTCTATGCTCAGGGCGTAAAGGCCAACGTCATCTACTTCGAGCAAGCGCACGACCGGAGCACTGCAAGCGGCACGTTTGCGATGTACGACTTGAGAACAGATATGCGCGTGTCGCTCAAGACAAAGCCGTTGCAGCGTCGAGACCTCACCGATTTTGTGACACGCTATCGCGAGAGCTTCGCGGAAGACCCGCAGGAGAATAGGCGGGTCCGGTTGTTCAGCGTTAAGGATGTTCTCGGAACAGGAGACTGTCAGCTTGACATTGCGTGGTGCGACGATGCTGGCGAACCACGCGACCCAAGGCTCGTTCGCCTTGAACGGATTTCCAAGATGGTGGCAGATGACCTGACCAGAGCATTGGCGCTGATTAGGGACCTGCAGGGCTCGAGCCATTGACCCGACGACGGGGGATTCAATGGCCGCCGCGATGAGGCCGGACGGTCTACGCCGCGGAGAGAATGATCGTCGCTAGCCGATTGATCTCCTTTCGAACCGGGCCAGGTGTCCGCCGTGTTCTCAGTTACGTCCAGCCGCTTGCTCGGGAACGAGAATCGGAGGAGTTTGGAGCAAGAACGGGATCCCGCTATGGTCCCAACAGTCCACCCTTGTCCGAGCCTTCGAAGAGACGTCGGCGACTCTTCTAGAGCTGGAGAGGTCGCTCCGCCCTGTTCGGGCCTCTCGACGCCTTCAGCTTCACAGACTGCTGGGGCTTCAGATAGTGATCACGGCAAATGAGGAGAACGCACAGAATTGGAGTAGGTCGGTGTGAAGATACTTCAGACCGCGCAAGAACATCAAGGTCTGCCTCTGGCGGCGTTACGGCGCTGTCCTTCCAACATCGTTCTGCCGCACCGAAGGCTGAGGAATTTTTTCACAAGAATCAACACCCCATTTGTCCTTCGCTCACCGAAACCCGTTGCAACGACAGGAACTCGATCTGCGAAACTGTTTCTCGGTGAAGTGCACGACGGATCGATCAGGGGTTTTCACGATATAGAAGGATTCACTGAGCGAACCACTAGGTCGGCGATCCCCAACAGCCCATCATGGCCGTCTATCGTCGTCAACCACCACCACTAGGCTCTGGCTCGTCAATGGTGTGCTTGACAATCTTTCCGTCGAATAGTCGCACCACTCGCTCTGCGTAAGCCTCGAATCTCGGGTCGTGCGTCACCATGCAGATGGTCGCACCGCCGTCATGAACATCCCGTAGCAACTCCATGACCGCTTCGCCGTTCTTTGAATCTAGGTTCCCGGTCGGCTCGTCGGCGAGGAGTACTGATGGCTCGCCGCCGAGCGCCCTAGCCACTGCCACCCTCTGCTGCTGACCGCCCGAAAGCTGCGACGGATAGTGCTTCATCCTGTGTGGCATACCGACCCGCTCTAGGGCTTCCTCGACCCGCTTCTTGCGGTCGGTAGCCGGCATGCCCCGATATGTCAGCGGCAGTTCGACATTCTCGAAGACCGTGAGATCGCCGATCAGATTGAATGCCTGAAAGATGAAACCGATCTGCCGGTTCCGGATTCGGGCGCGCTGTTTCGCCTTTAGGTTCTGGACGGATTCCTCGTTGAGTAGGTACACCCCCTTTGTCGGGGTGTCAAGCAGCCCAAGGATCGACAGCAGAGTCGACTTGCCGCAGCCAGACGGTCCCGAGATCGAGACGTACTCACCATCACGAATCTCAAGATTAATATCCGAAAGCGCGTGCGTCTCGACCTCATCAGTGAAGAACACCTTCGACACGCCTTCCAAGCGAATCAATGGCGCGCTGCCATTGGTCGAAGTTAGATCTGCCATTGCTTGACGTGTTACCCCCTCTGCTGTGGAACCGACCACCTATTCGAGTTGGATTCTGTCATAGGCGTCCCAAGCCGACATGTCGGATAGGACCACGGTGTCGCTCTCGCGCAGCCCCGAGCGGACTTCGATTGTGCTCACAGAAACCCTTCCCACCTGCACCGTCACGCGCGAAGCATGCGTTTGGTCATCCTCCAGTTTGAAGAGGCCCATGAAGCTTTCCTCCCTAGCATGGACAGGGCGTCCCACGTACAGCACATCGTCAAGCCGCTCGAGCTCGATCGTCCCGTCCACGCTGAGGTCGGGTCGTGCACCTCGGGGTATCTCGCCAAACAGTCGGATGTCAACGAGCACGGTCCCCTCCATTGCGGCTGGATCGATGCGCGCAACCTCCCCCTCGATCAACCCGTTCCGCGTGTCGACCTCCGCGCGCTGCCCAACCGCTACATCGTTGGCCAATGTCTCCGGGATCTTGAGCTCCGCCTTCAGGTGCGTCGGATCGGAAACGCGGGCCAATTCGTCACTTGGGGCCACCAGCTGTCCGACCTCGACATCCATGAGTTGCAGGATCCCGCGCATCCCGGCCCGTACGCTGAGCCGGTCAACCTTGTCTTGGCGGAGCGCGAGGAGAGCTTCCATCTGCTCAATGCGAGCCCGCTGCGCCGCCAGCTGCGCTTCCACGGATGGCTTGCGGGCGTCCCCGCGAGCCCGTTCCAGTTCATACCGCTTGTGCAGTTGTTCCATCTCCACGCGTGACTTCATGAGGGTGACTTGGTCTGTAAGCCCGGACTTGGACAGCTCGAGATCGGCATCGTGCTGCGCCTTGGCTTGCAGGTATTGTCCCTCGTAGTCAGCGGTTACGGACTCCTGGGTAAGTCGCTGGTCCTCGAGCTGGGCCTGGAGATTCGCCAGCTCGGCCTGAGCCTCTCTCAGCTCCGCCGCGCCGTCTCGGCATTCCTGCGCGACTTCCCGCCTGCTC
>JAPPDQ010000176.1:447-2830 GCA_028875495.1 Chloroflexota bacterium | reverse complement strand
CGACGAGGTATCTCCGGGTGACGACTCGGACGAAGCGGTCCGGAAGGCCCGATTCGGCATTCAGCGTGTTGCGGCCGTCAGGGACGCCGTGGGGCCGGACGTGACCCTGATGGTCGACTGTCACGGTCGATTCGACGTTGAGTCGGCAGTCGTCGTGGCAGAGGATCTGGCGGACCTTGGCGTTGACTGGTTCGAGGAGCCGGTACGGCCCAACGAGCACCCGGCGGACTCAGCGCGAATTGCCGCATGTGTGTCGATGACCGTGGCGGGTGGCGAGATGGGATATGGCGAGGAGGTCTTCGCGGACCTGATTGAAGGGAAGGCCGTGGAGGTCATCATGCCAGACGTGATGTTCTGCGGAGGCGCGGCGGTCGCTGCGCGGTCCGGGAGAGCGGCGATTATCAACGGGGGCGGTGTATCCCTGCACGGTCCCTCAGGGCCTGTCTCGCTTCTGACGGGGGGACACGTCACGGCATCGATTCCGGGCGCGATGGCGCTGGAGCACGCAGTGCATGAGGCGGAATGGCGGGCGGACCTGCTCACGCCCGCGGAACGGGTGGAAGACGGGTGTTTGCACCTCCCCTCCGCTGCCGGGCTGGGCGCGGAGCTGGACTGGGAGTTTCTGCGACGGGTTGGGCGGGTGTGGGGTCATTCATGACGAAGGCTCTTGAGTAGTGTCCTGTTTCTGAAGTTCGTTGTATAAAGCGGATGTGTGTGTTCCTGGAGGACCCTCACCCTAGCCCTCTCCCACGACGGGAGAGGGGATTTCCTCGGACAGATTTATTCGGTGAATCTCTGATATGGGACACCAGTCGCAACGATAGTGGTCTACAATAGTGCGCCCACAGGAGGGAAGGGTTGCCGACATACGACACTATCATCGTGGGGGCGGGCTCGGCTGGGTCGATACTGGCCGCGCGGCTGACGGAGGACGCGGAGCGATCCGTGCTTCTTCTGGAGGCGGGGCGGGACTATCAGGATCCCGCAACACTGCCCGACGAGGTGAAGTATGGGTACGGCCCTCGCAGGCCGTTCCCCTTCAGTCCAATTAGCGAGAACAAGTGGTCATTCGTGGCGCGATACACGGACGAAGCTCCGGCCCGGCTCGTGCCCCGGGGCCGAGTGACGGGCGGGTCGAGCGCGGTGAACGCGCAGATACTCCTTCGCGGCGCGCCCGAGGACTACGACGAGTGGGCCGCTATGGGCAACGATGAATGGAGCTTCCACAAGCTCCTGCCGTACTTCAATCGCTTTGAGCGCGACTTGAATTTCGACGGGGACTTTCACGGCTCGAATGGGCCGATACCGGTGAACCGGTTCTCCAAAGAGGATATGAACGCGGACCAGCAGGCCTTCTACGACGCCTGCCTCGACTACGGGTTCCGGGACTGTCCCGACCACAACGATCCCGACTCTACCGGGGTGGGGCCGACGCCGTTGAACAACGTGGACGGGGTGAGATGGAGCACCGCAATGGGCTACCTGAGCGAAGCGCGGGAGCGTCCGAATCTCAAGATCGCCGCGCGCACGCAGGTGAGGAGGGTGTTGTTCGAGGGGCGACGAGCAATCGGGGTGGAGGTCGAGTCCGGGGGAGGAGTCGTCTCGTACTACGCGGACGAGGTGGTGCTGGCAGGCGGGGCGATAGGCTCGCCTCACCTTCTTCTGCTGTCGGGCGTGGGACGGGCCGATCACCTGGTTGAGACCGGAATCGATGTCGTTCAGGACATGCCCGGTGTCGGGCAAAACCTCCGCGATCATCCCCAAGTGGCGGTGAAGTGGCGCACACGGGAGGGCTACCGACACGACACGAACAACGCGACCATGCAGACCATGCTCCGCTATACCGCGTCGGGCTCGCACATTCGCAACGACATGCTGATACATCCGACCTCGTTCTGCGTGTTCAACCTCTTTCCGGGCAAGTTGGAACCCAATACGGAACTGGGGGTGAATATGGTGGTGTGCCTGGACCTGGCCGCCGGTGCCGGCAGCCTTGAGCTGCGATGCGACGACTACCGGATTCAGCCGAGGCTGGACTACAACTTTCTCGTCGATCCGTTCGACCGGCAGCGAATGAGGGAGGGCGTACACATCGTGTTGGAGTTGTCGGAGCACCCACGGTACCGCGAGATCATGGCGGAGCGGGTCGACCCTGACGAAGTGGACTTGGAGTCCGACGACAGCCTGGACACCTGGATGAGGACCAGGGTAAGCACAAGCCACCACGTATCGGGCACGTGCAAGATGGGGCCGACCTCAGACGGCATGGCCGTAGTCGACCAGTACGGGCACGTTCACGGCCTGGACGGACTGCGGGTCGTGGACGCCTCCATCATGCACGACTGCATCCGCGCGAACACGAACTCAACCACCCTTGCCATCG
>JAPPDQ010000176.1:0-437 GCA_028875495.1 Chloroflexota bacterium | reverse complement strand
TCGGCTTTCTGGTCGAGGTGACCGCCGACGCCCAGAAGACCCGCTTCCGCGCGAACACGAACGCAACCACCCTTGCCATCGGCGAGCGCGTCGCCGATTTCATGCGAGCGGGGATGTAGCGGCCAGCCACAAGGGTTGCCCCTACGGGAGGTTTGCCGGGGGGTATTTTCGTAGCAATCGCTCATGTCGGTTTTCACCGCCACCACCAAACATGAAAAAGGGTGCCGAGCGGAGGACGGGCAACCACAAGGGTTGCCCCTACGGGAGGTTTGCCGGGGGTATTTTCGTAGGAATCGCTCATGTCGGTTTTCACCGACACCACCAATCAGAAAAATGAGGTTGGAGTCGTCGTTCTCGGTTGACAGACGACCAGGGCATGGATTCCCGCGTACGCGGGAATGACGGTTGGGGTGGTAGGGCGGCTATTTTCAGAGGAA
>JAPPDQ010000167.1 GCA_028875495.1 Chloroflexota bacterium | reverse complement strand
CCACCCGTACCTGGGATGGAACGTCTCGTGGCGCGCGAAAAACGGTAGCGCTGCTTCTACCAGACGCATCTAGCTATCCCCCGAAGTCATGGCGCGGACGCGCGCCACGGCGGCGACCGCTCGATCAACTGCAAGATCGATGTCCTCTTCCGTCGTGAATCGGCCCAAACTAAAGCGCACGCATTCGTAGGCGGCCTCGCGGGAGAGGCCCATCGCGAGAAGAACCTCGGATGGTTCGATCGAGCCCGAGCTACAGGCACTTCCGGTGGAAGCTGCTACTGGTTCCAGATTGACGACGACGGCGTCGGCATCCGCTCCTGCAAAACGGACGTTTGCCGTATTCGGAAGCCGACGGTGGACATCACCGATCTGAGTAACTTCGTGTAGCCGAGATTCTAGCGAGGTTACCAATCGGTCCCTGAGTTGTGTCACCCGCTCAGATTCTCCTGTCCTCTCCTTAACAGCGATGTCGGCGGCCGCGCCCAGGCCTACGATGCCGGCGACGTTCAACGATCCCGACCGAAGGCCCCGTTCGTGTCCCCCACCGTGGACAATCGGCGACAACCGACGTAGCGCTTGCCGATTCCCAACAAGAGCACCAACGCCGCCCGGACCACAGATCTTGTGCCCACTCAGAGACACGAGGTCGATCGGCAACATGGCCATTTCCATCGACATCCAGCCCACCATCTGTGTCGCGTCCGAGTGGAAGAGAGCACCGAAGGACCGAACAAGTTCGGCGATCTGCCGTAGCGGATTCAGGACACCAGTCTCACCGTTCGCCGCGACGACTGACACCAGAAGCACATCCGGACCAAGAAGAGATTCCAGGGCTGCCAGATCCACGTAACCGCCCCGAGTAACCGGCACGACATCGAGCTGAACGAGTCCTCGCTCTGCGAGCCAGCGAGCCGTGCGCAACACGGACGCGTGCTCAACCGCGGAAACCAGGATCCGGGGTCGATTTGACGGAGCAGCGTCAACCGCGCCTCGCAGCGCCAAGTTGTTCGCTTCCGTTGCGCTGGAAGTGAAGACGACCCCGGACGGGGCGGTTCCGACCAAGGCTGCAACTGCTTGACGCGCGTCATCAACGGCCGCGGCTTGCCTCTGGCCGAAGCTGTGGGTCGACGATGCGTTCCCCGTTCGTTCCATCAGCGCGGGAACCATGACGGCGGCGACGCGTGGATCGAAAGGAGCTGAGGCGTTGTAGTCGAGGTAGATTTGCCTGCAAGCCCTCGACGCCCGAGGTCGGGATCGACCTGGTCCGGACAGCACCGATAGCTCGGGTGCCATTCCTCAGGTTTCGGTCTTGTTTCGGTTTTTGTTCGGCATCCTTGATAATAGCGCGCGGGAGTCGCTTTCGGAAGGGCCTCCGTTCATGCCCGGGTCTGGCCAGTGGATTCCGGGCGGACAGGCCGTTCTCGTCACCTGCGCAACCGGATCCGGAAACCCCTCCTGGGCATGCGGACTCGGCCACCACGCCTGCCGGCCCGCTACTTCCGCGTCTTCCGGCTCCTCGACCACCTCGCCCCGGTCCGCCGCCGATGGCTCCTACCGCAAGCTCCTCCCGCGACTCGCCAAGACCTCGCTCTTCGTTCTCGACGACTGGGGACTCGCTTCCCTGTCAGGTCACTTCCCCCAACTGTTTGCTCGAGGTCGTCGACCACCGCAACGCCCCCGGCCCGCGGGCTATCGCCCGCCCGCCTCCCGTTCAACGGCTTGCGCCAACTGCCTCTGATTCCACGGAACCACGGGTATGTTGTGTTTGCCGATAGCCTCCGGAAGAAGGGTTGGGGGACTTCCACCCTTGTACATCGCTACGACGCCTTTGCCCATCGCGATGCTCTCCTCGATTTCCCATGCCACCCATTTGCTCGCTGCGGTTTGACCCGACAAGTACACGATCGTCACCGAGCATCGCCGGATGCGTTCACGAATCCCACGCCTAATGTACTCAGCATCCTCGCTATCGAACGGCTTCTTAACTGACCAATCATTAAAATCAATGTCACTATTCTCGTTCTTCGCTTGGCCTCGAAGTAGATTCACATCCTGTAGGTCATCCGAGGCGAAGCTAATGAAGGCATTCCTTGTTGCACCGCTCGCCTCCCCCAGACGCTTCCTCACCCTATCTTCAAGCTTTTTTACGTCGTTGTCGTTGTCCCGCCAAAAAATTTCAGGGGTGCGCCCGCCCATAATCACATCCTCCTTTTTGCGTATTCGATCTCTTCACAAGAAATGCAACGTCCGCACGGACGGCTGAGTCCTGAGTGGCACGAATACGTCTCGCGTATTCCCTGAGCTTGCGCCAGCGCCAAGACATCAGCCTTGGTGAGGTCCAAGAGAGGGGTCAAAACGGTAATCCGAACGCCCATCGCGGCCTCAATAGTCCGTTCACAATCGTCCACGAAACCCCTCGTTTGGTCGGGAAACAAGCGCTGTGCTGGACTAAGGAGTCCCAGAGCCACGTAGTTGGCGGCAACGGAATAGGCATATGCGGCACCCGCGAGCAGCAGAAGCAGGTTGCGGCCCGGCAGAAACGCGTCCTCGTTGATCCGAAGTCGGGAATCAGTGAGTCCGCTAGGAATAACTTGTCCAAATCCCGCCAGTTCCATATGCCTAGCGGCCGGGAGATCTAGCTTGGCATGCAGCCGTTGGCAAGCATCCCATTCTCGCTTCGCTGAGAGCTGTCCGTAGTCAACGAACAGCGGGAACAAGACATGCCCTTGATCGCGCGCTAGAACACTCATTAGCGTCGAGTCGACGCCCCCGGAAGAAAGCGTAACTATTTGCATAGACGTGATTGCTCCTCTGCAATTCTCATGACCATCCA
>JAPPDQ010000341.1 GCA_028875495.1 Chloroflexota bacterium | reverse complement strand
GCGGGAGCAACTGCGACTCATCCACAGGGATGTGACCACGGCAGATTTCAAACGCCTCAAGAACCGCGACAGGCATCTGGATGATCTACTTCATGAGCTCGAATCCGGTGAAGTACAGATCGAAGACCTGGACGAGAATACGATCGCACGGTTCAGGAATGTTCTGATGGAATAGTGTTCTCCGACCCGCTTCCTTTCCGACAGACCAGTGTGCAAAAGGAGACGAAAGCATGAATACCGAACAAATCACAACCCTCACCGCCGCCGGCGAGTCCGAGAGGCTGGAGTTCAAGGAGACGACTGGAACTCGCCGGGAGGCGGCCAGGACGGTGTGTGCATTTCTGAATCAGGAAGGTGGACGGGTGCTCTTCGGCGTGACGCGAGATGGTGGCGTCGTAGGACAGCAAGTTGGCGAGCGCACGATCGAGGAGTTGAGCGCCGAGCTTCGGCAAATCGATCCTCCAGCGTTTCCAACCGTAGAGCGGGTTCCCGTGGATGGTGGCCGTGAAGTCATCGTGATCAGCACGGGCCGGGGACCAACGAGGCCGTATATCTACCGTGGCAACGCCTACCGCCGGGTAGGGAACACCACGCTGGCTCTGTCTCCGGAAGAGTATAATCGGATGCTGTTCGAACGGATGCACAGCGAGCAGCGCTGGGAAAACCAGCCTGCCGCAGGATGGTCGATCAGCGACCTCGACGAAGCAGAGATTCGACGGGTCGTCGCGGAGGGTGTTCGGCGCGGTCGAATGGATGAGCCGCCGAGCAGGGAGCCGGCCGACTTGCTGCGAGGACTCGGGTTGCTGCACGATGGCGTATTGCTTCGAGCCGCAGCCGTGCTGTTCGGCAACGGGGAACGGTTGGAAGTCAATATGCCGCAATGCCTGCTTCGCGTTGCCCGCTTCCGGGGAACCGACAAAATGAAGTTTCTGGACAATCGCCAGTTCAACGGCAACGCCTTCGCGCTCCTCGCGAACGCGGAACGTTTCTTGCGCGACAGCCTGCCGATCGCCGCTCGATTTGAAGACGATCGCTTCGACCGAATCGACGAACCGCTTTATCCACCACTTGCGACGCGCGAGGCGCTGGCGAACGCGTTGTGCCATCGTGATTATTCCATTGGCGGAGGTTCCATTGGCGTGGCGATCTACGATGACCGCCTCGAGATCACGTCGGCCGGATCGCTGCACTTCGGGTTGACGCCGGAGAAGCTGTTCGTTCCGCATGAATCACGCCCATGGAATCCACTAATCGCCCGCGCGTTCCATCGACGCGGGATCATCGAGGAGTGGGGGCACGTAACACTGAAAATGACGGACCTGACCAGCGAAGCGGGTCTACCCATGCTGGAAATCGAAGACGATGGCTGGTGCGTGACCGTGCGGTTCCAGCACGGGCAGTTCGTGCCTCAGCGGCGTTGTGGAAAAGCTAATTTCTCCGAACGACAGGAAATGATACTGTCCCTTCTGGACAGCACAGAAGCTGGTTTGACGCGCCGTGAGATTCTCGGCCGTCTGGGCCCCTATGTCAGCGAGCGTCAAGTGCGTAGGGCACTGGAGGAGTTACAAAATCGCAGGTTGGTTGTGTCCCCTGGACGTGGAAAATCAGGGCGGTGGAGACGAGCGTAGTGGCGTAGATGAGTCTTAGGGGCGTTATAGGGGCGTTATAGGGGCGTTATAGGGGCGTTATACGGTAGACTCCCAGTACAAAATACATGTGACAGAGAAACCTTTACTCAACATTACAGTAGTAGGTTCAGTTTGCTTTGTGTCGCATTTGGAATAGATAAGACTCATCCTAAAATGGAATTACCGACAACACTGCAACGACCTTAGTCATCGTCCAACTGGTCTTCTCGATAGTTGATAAACATATTGTTCAGGCCATCTTTAACACCGTTTTCGAATCTACTCCACTGCCCTCCATCCTTTAACATCTCAGGGTATTTCTGTCGTAACCTACCAAGCATTTCATGTCGATTCCACACGACAGGATAGTGTTCCTGATGGATTAATGACGCCAGGCACATTTCGATGGCGGCATTTCGACCAGCTTGATAGTAAATGTCGTCAATTAAACCAGGTTCTTTCACTATCGTTTTCTCCCTTCTTTCTTTGAATTGCTATTACAAGTTACTAGTCCTCGGACACAAGGTTCCCGAGAATGCGCACCAGCGCCCGTCCCGGTCCATTTTCCGCATAACCCGCGAGTTCGAACGTCCGATTTCCCCTTCTACGCACCATGATCTCGCTCCAGAAGAAGAATCCTTCCTTTAATTGGACATCCACCAGGTCGCCGATGTCGTACAGGGTACCGGTGTTGTTGTTGACCAGGTGGTTTGACCGGGTAATGCCCATGCCTTCCTCGCCGGAACCGTCGATATCGTAGAACACCAGCAGATCGTTCACCGTAGTTGCTACCCCGCTGAAGCGTTGGTTAAGCTGCAGCGCAACGATGAAGTTCGCTGCCCGTTCTGCGTCGATTTCGGGGTAGATGTAGAGACCGGCCCGGGTATCGGTCCAGATTCCGCGGGCGGCCTGTCGGACGCGCGTAACAGCCGGATCGGCTGACGTCCCGGCATCCGTGCTGCTTGAGCCGTCGGTCCAGGAAGCACCGGTTCGACCTGACGCGCCGGACCCAGTGGCACCGGAACGAGAGGCACCTGACCGCGATGCACCTGACCGCGATGCATCGGACCGCGATGCACCGGACCGGGAATACTCCGTTCGTGTATGGGAAGATTGCGAGGAAGAACGGTAACGAGGAGCTGACTGGTGCTGCGAAGTTGACCGGTGAGTCGACCCGGAAGACGAAGACATCCGCAGGTTTTCCGGATTTCG
>JAPPDQ010000543.1 GCA_028875495.1 Chloroflexota bacterium | reverse complement strand
GATGAAGCTGAAGGACTCGCCCCCCCGCCCCACCACGGTCGAGCCGATGCTGCGGACGAAGAGCAGGCGTCCCTGCATCTTGTACTTCAGGAGGGCGAGCACGGTGGAGTTAGAGAACTCGCCAATCAGGTAGGCGATGAAGGACGCGACGAGAATCCAGGGGACCTGGCCGAGGATGGTGTCGTAGGCTTCCTGGTCCTCCCAGAAACCGGCACCGGGAATGAGGCCGGCCAGCCAGAGGGCGATGACGACCAGGAGGTTGGCCGCGAACCCCAGCCAGATCACTCCGCGGGCTATGCGGAAGCCGTATACCTCCGTCAGGATGTCGCCGACGATGTAGCTGACGGGGAAGATGATGATCGCCGCCGGGATGATTACCGATTTGCTGCCGATGAATTCGAACGGAAGGGTAATTAGCTCTATGGGCTTCACCGAAATGATGTTGGAGGTGATCAGCACGGTGACGAACACAGTGACGACGATGATGAATGTGCCGGTGAATCGCATACTTGCTCCTTTGTCCTGAGATAGGGGTGGATACGTTGGACAGGCTCACCGCGAGCGATTTTAGTTCAATTCGCTCTCACCTCCCTCCAGTACACACACATCCCGCAGGTTGCGATACACGCCGTCGCAGTCCATGCCGTAGCCCACAACGAACACGTCAGGCGCCTCGAACCCGATGTACGTCGCCTTGACGTCATGGGTACGACGAGAGGGTTTGTCCAGCAGCGCGCATACGTCTATGGATGCCGCGCCCAATTCCGACAGCCGCTCCGACAGCACCGCGCACGTCTCACCGGTATCGACTATGTCCTCCACGATCAGGACTTCCCTGCCCTCGATCCGGTCGCGCGGAGGCAGCAAGCTTACCGTCACCTCACCACCTTCGGTCCCGTCATACCGCCGCATCCGCACCGTCGTCACATCCACCGGCTCGCCGAACGCGCGCATCAAGTCCGAAAGAAAACAGACTGCCCCGTCCATTACGCCCACAAGCACGACTCTCGACAGGTCGTAGTCCCTGCTCACCCTGTCCGCCAGCTTCCCAACCGCGTCGGCTATCCGGCTCTCGGAGATCAGAACGCCGCCCAGTTGCATAGTCCTCTCTCGGAGTCGGGTTGGGGTGTCGCGGCATTGTATAGTCAAGAACGAGGGACGACAAGACCGACTCTAGTACAAACTTTGGACGTGTTTAGGACATTAGCGTGGCATCGTGCAACGCACCGATGGATCGGAGACTCGGCGTCAAATACCTGCCGACGAGACCAGACGACCCTCGACACCCTACCCTCGCCGACCGAACTCTTCCTCGAGTCTCGCCTCGCTGAGGTGGATCATCGTCGGGCGACCGTGCGGGCAGGTATGGGGCTGGCTGCACTGCTCCAGTTGGCGGACGAGTTCCTCGGTCTCGCGGCTCGTCAGGACCTTGCCCGCGCGAATGGCGCCGTGGCAGGCGAGGGAGTAGGCGGCACGCTCCTCCCATGACTCGTACCCCCCTCCCTCGGCCATGAGGTCGAGGACATCGCGGAGGGCTGCGGGCGGGTCCTCGGACACGAGGAGCGCAGGAACGCCACGAAGCACGAAGGTCGATCCACCGAACTCCTCGAACTCGAAGCCAAGCCCGTTCACGCTGGGGCGGTGCGCCTCGACAATCTCGATCTGCTCAGGCGTCAGGTCGACCGTTGCGGGCTCTATGAGTCCCTGAACCGACGGGCTGCCCGTCCTTGCCGCCTCCTTGATCGTCTCGAAGAGGACGCGCTCATGCGCGGCGTGCTGGTCGATGAGGTACATCCCGTCCGGCCCCTCCGCGGCGATGTAGGTCGTCTTGATCTGTCCGATGACACGCAGCGCCGGAAGGGCCCGGTGAGGTATCAAGGGCTGCTGGGAAGGCTGGACCGGGTCGGCTTGGAACGGCATAGTGGCCGTCGCGCCGTCCGGAGATGCTTGGTCCTGCGGGAAAGGAATCGGCCAGTAGGAGCGGGGATCGGTCGGCGCGATCCCGACGCTCGGCGTCGTCTGCCGCGTCGAAAGCTCCTGCACGGGCAGGTTGGCGACAAGGGTCTCTCGCACAGCCCTCTGCAGGGCCGCGAAGACGCGCCCCTCGTCCCTAATCCGCACCTCTGTCTTGGAAGGATGGACGTTGACATCCACCTCCTCGTAAGGAACGTCGAGGCTGACGACGGCGATGGGGAATCGACGCTCCATCAGGAATCCCCGGTAAGCCTCGTGCAGGGCGTAGGACAGACTGCGGTTCTGCACCCAGCGACCGTTGACATAGATCGTCACGTGGTTCCTGTTCGAGCGCGCGAGGGAGGGCCTGCCGATCAAGCCGCCGACCTGTATCGGAGCGTTTTCTCGACCGGTCGCCTCGATGTCCAGCATCGCCTCGGCCACGTCGGCCCCGTACACGGCGGCCATGGTCTCGCGAAGGCTTCCGGAACCGTTCGTCACGAACAGCGACCTGGCTTCTACCGTGAGACTAAACGAAACGTCGGGTCGCGCAAGGGCGAAACGGCCCACGGCGGACTGGACGCGCGTCGCCTCGGAGGCGGCTGAGCGCAGGAATTTCCGCCGCGCGGGCAGGTTGTGGAACAGTCCCCTCACCGTCACGGACGTACCGGGTGCCGCCCCCACCCGCTGCTTGCGAATGAGCGAGCCCGCGTTCAGGTCGACCTGGATGCCGGAGTCCTCACCCGTCGGGCGGGAGACCATCGTGACCCGCGAGACCGCAGCGATGCTGGGCAACGCCTCGCCACGGAATCCGAACGTGCCAACCGACTCCAAGTCACCGTCGTGGACGAGCTTGCTGGTGGCGAAGCGCTCGAAAGCCACGGCGATCTCGTCCTCG
>JAPPDQ010000477.1 GCA_028875495.1 Chloroflexota bacterium | reverse complement strand
CAGCGTGCGTCTATAAGCGCGGTGTGAGCTGCAGTGATGCCCAGGAATACCTCCGTGGGGAGCCCGATCCTCGACCGTCGAGACTGGGTGCCGCGCGGTCAACCGGACGTAGTCTCGCCCGGAGGCCTCCTGTCTGGCTCGAATGTCCTTGAAGATCGCCTCAACGTCATAGTCGAACCGAGCAGCGTACGCCTGCCGGATAGCCCGGACTTCAGCGATGATTGGGTCTGTCTGCCTCGTCTGCATGGTCGTCCTCCTCCATGAGTTCGTTGGGCGTGCAAATGACCGGCGGCTCGTAGCCAGCTTTGCGGCACGCTCGCTCGATCCACGACCGCACTGCTGCATTCGCGAAGTGGCGGAGATTCCACGTCAGCAGGTAATCGCCCCTGTTCGTGGCGGCAATGCCGACGTGCGCTGCATCCGCCGCCGCCACGCGCGGAAATGCCCCGAGTTCTAACAGTCGCTGAGTCAGGGCCGCTGCGTCCTCGGTGGTATCGAGACGCGTGACCGTCTCCAGCGCAGTCAAGCGAGCGTGTGCGGCTTCCGCGTCACCTGCCGCCGCTTCCGTCAGCACGAGCTCTGAAGCGACGAGAACTAACCGTTCCGGCGCGTCGAGCCACCATTCCCGTGTCATGGCCTGCTGCGCCGCGATGATGAGATCCCGCGACGGCCGCGCCGTCAGGTAGCTGACGATCGAGGTTTCAACGTAGACGCTGGGTTTCGTCATGCTCGGATGCCCATAGGCCGCTCGATGGGAATCGTGAGGATTGTCGCGAGCCGTCGGGCGATGTGCATCAGGTCCAACTCTTTCTGGGTTTTCAGCGCACGGTTCAGGACATTACGTTCATGGTAGGACAGCCACGACCCGACCCTGGCCGGACATGCCTTACGGTATCACCCGAGCCAGAATGACCCCATTCGGCCGTCACATCTAAATCCTGGCCGGTTACGGTCATGCTACCGCCGCCTCACCTTCGCGCCCGAAGAGCATCGCTCCGGCCCCTCCGGCAATGATCTTCAGTGGTTTCTCACTCATCGGGTCATCCCCAGGCAGCGGTAGATGTGTGCAGGAACATATCCTCAGCCTCGACCCCTCGCAGGTTGTAGCGGAAGCAGAACTCATCGACATAGCGTTGCAGGTGATAGGGGCTGACGCTGTGAAACTGGCCGAACAGACCACGCTTCAACAGAGCCCAAAATCCCTCGATGGTGTTGGTGTGAGCAATCCCGTCAACGTAGGTCTCAGAGTGCTTGACGACCGCATGAGGGAGAACACGGCCCATGCCGAGATAGCCTTTGTACTCGTCGGTGACCAGCATGGCCTGATCTGTCTTGATCCGCTCGCGCACGAAAGAGCGAAGGTGCTTGCCCTTCAGCTTCATCTTCTGTGTGGCCATGGCCGTCACGCGGCCGCCGCGCTCCACGGCCCCGACAACGGGAACCTTGTCTGTGCCGCAATCTCACCCTTGAGAAAGGCACCAGAACGATGTACACTTGAATGTATAACAAAGGAAGGATACGGCCATGACTCCGGCGAATGCGACCAAGAGTGAGCGGGTGAATCTACGGCTCCCCAAAGCGGCTAAACGACGGATCGAGCAAGCCGCTGCGTTTGAAGGAAAAACCGTCAGCGGCTTCATCGTGTCCAGCGCCCTGGCAAACGCGGAGAAGGCCATCCAGGAGAACGAGACGATGGCTCTCGCCCGGCGAGATGCCAAGCGCTTCTTCGATATCATCGTCAATCCGACAGCCCCAAACGACAATCTCCTCACGGCTCTGGATGAGCATGGGAAACGCGTTGCCTCGCGATGACCGACCTGGACGCGCTCGTTATCGAGCCGCTCGGGAAGAACCATGACCGAGCAACTTTTTCTTGTGGACTTCCAGATCTGGACCGCTACCTTGGGCGACAGGCTGGCCAGGATGTACGACGACGCATCGCCAGGGTGTTCGTCTGCACGGCTGAGGGTTCCGATACCGTGCTTGGCTTCTACACGCTGAGCGCCTTGGCGATAGACCTGAGTTCTCTACCCGAGGAGCTGTCTCGAAAGCTACCCCGGCATCCGGTACCCTGCGCCCTGATCGGTCGGCTTGCTATCGACCTGTCCGTACGAGGGCACGGTTTGGGTCGCATGCTTCTTGCCGATGCGATCAAGCGAATCCTGGGCGCCAGTGACATGTTGGCCATTCACGCCGTGATCGTAGACGCCAAAAACACTACGGCGAAGCAATTCTACGAGGGTTTTGGGTTCGCGCCGCTGCAGGACAACACCTTGCGGCTCTTTTTACCGCTCGGAGCGATCCGGCTTTAGGATCCTGCATCAGCCGGTATAGGCATTGGGACGGCAAGCTAACCAGACCCTGAGGCAGTCTGAATGTCTCGGAGGATCACAGGCCCGCCAATTGACGAAGTTCTAGCTGCTCATTACCGTCCTGGTGACTTCCATCTGTGTTCTACGCTACAAGGCTGTCACCGTCAGGAAGAAGGTTCCACCACAGAGAGGAAAGAGGACTCAGAGGCGGATAACAAACGAGACGGACTCAGGGAGCGATCTGGCCAGGGAGGCATTCAAGGCAGGACAGCCTATCCTTCCCAGCCCACCAACCCCAACCGGTCACAGGGCGCGTCGTGGAGGTTCTGCTTGAGGCCCAGGTAGCGCTCAGTGGTCTGGATGGAGGCATGGCCAAGGCTAATCTGGATCTGCTCGAGCGGCGCGCGGCCGAGGTGGGTGAGCTTGGCGAAGGTGCGTCGCAGGTCATGCGGGGTGATCCTGCCGAGGCCGGCCTTGCGGGCGTAGGAGACGACCGCCTCGAAGACCGCCTGCGGGGTGATCGCCCCGTCCCCGACCTGTCCGCCCT
>JAPPDQ010000162.1 GCA_028875495.1 Chloroflexota bacterium | reverse complement strand
GGAATCGCTCGTGCTCCGCGACCGGCGGTGCGATCTGGCACCTCGTACCTACTCCTGCCTTACCCTCCAATATAGGGACGCGCGCTGGTCGGGACCGACTCGCACACCACGATGATCAACGGCCTCGGTGTTCTCGGCTGGGGCGTAGGCGGTATCGAGGCCGAGGCCGCCATGCTCGGCCAGCCGATCTCGATGCTGATTCCTCAGGTCGTCGGCTTCAAGCTCACCGGAAAGCTCGCCGAAGGAGCGACCGCGACCGACCTTGTTCTCACCGTCACGCAGATGCTGCGCGACAAGGGTGTCGTCGGCAAGTTCGTCGAGTTCTTTGGCGACGGTCTCGACGAACTTCCACTCGCCGACCGCGCCACCATCGCCAACATGGCCCCCGAGTACGGCGCCACCTGCGGCATCTTCCCGATCGACGATGAGACGCTCGCTTATCTGCGCCTGACCGGCCGATCCGACTCTCAGGTCGCACTGGTCGAAGCCTATGCCAAGGAGCAAGGCTTGTTCCGCGAGCCGGGTGCCTATCAAGCCGACTACACGGACACGCTCGAACTCGACACGGGCGACGTCGAACCGTCGCTCGCCGGACCGAAACGCCCGCAAGACCGTATCGCCCTCAAGAGCGCCAAGTCGTCGTATGCATCGGCGCTTTCGACTCTTCTCGAAGAGCACGGCTCGGGAGCAACCGCCGTAGCTACAGCGGCCCCCCAGGTTCGGATCAAAGGCTCCGAATACGAACTGCCGCACGGCTCGGTGGTCATCGCGGCCATTACGAGCTGGACCAATACGTCGACCCCGGCGCTGATGATCGGCGCGGGCCTGGTCGCGAAGAAAGCCGTCGAACGCGGCCTGCAAGCCAAGCCCTGGGTCAAAACCAGCCTCGCTCCCGGTTCGAAGGTCGTGACCGAATACCTGAAGAAGTCAGGACTGACCCAGCATCTCGATTTGATCGGCTTCAACCTTGTCGGCTACGGCTGCACGACTTGTATCGGCAACTCGGGTCCTCTGTCCGAGGAGATATCAAAAGCCATCAAAGAGGGCGATCTGGTCGTCGCGTCGGTTCTCTCGGGCAACCGCAACTTCGAGGGGCGCGTGCACCCCGAAGTACGCATGAACTACCTCGCCTCGCCTCCGCTCGTCGTCGCCTACGCCCTCGCGGGATCGATGGACATCGATATCGCCAACGACCCCATCGGTGAAGACCTTGAAGGAAAGCCGGTTCACCTGCAAGAGATCTGGCCGTCGCAGAAGGAGATCCACGACACTATCGCGGCGGTGGTCGATTCCGAGATGTTCCACAAGAGCTACAGCGACGTGTTCGCCGGCAACGAGCAATGGACGAAGCTCGACGCCGAGGCCACGGCACTCTTCTCGTGGGACCCGGATTCGACCTATGTGAAGCACCCTCCCTACTTCAATGACATGGCCGCCGAGCCTGGTGAGGTGAGCGACATCATCGGCGCACGAGTCCTTGTGCCACTCGGAGACAGCGTCACCACGGACCACATCTCCCCGGCTGGAGCTATCAAGGCCGACAGTCCGGCGGGCGAGTATCTGATCGAGCGCGGTGTCAAGCCCGATCAATTCAATTCCTACGGATCACGCCGCGGCAACCACGAAGTCATGATGCGCGGTACGTTCGCCAACGTCCGCCTGCGCAACCAACTCGCCCCCGGCACCGAAGGCGGTTGGACACGGCATCTGCCTGGTGGAGAGCAGATTTCGATTTTCGACGCTTCGATGAAATACCGCGAAGAGGGCGTTCCGTCGATCATCCTCGCCGGCAAGGAGTACGGCTCCGGTTCGTCCCGCGACTGGGCCGCCAAAGGACCGCGCCTGCTCGGAGTCCGCGCCGCCATCGCACAAAGCTATGAGCGCATACATCGCTCGAACCTGATCGGAATGGGCGTCCTGCCTCTGCAGTTCAAGCCCGGTGAGAATGTAGCGTCACTTGGCCTCAGTGGTCTCGAAACGTACAACATCATCGGCCTCGGCGACGGCTCAGCCAAGGAAGTCACCGTCAGCGCCATCCCCGACAAAGGCGGCAACCCCATCACTTTCACCGCCACCGTCCGTATCGACACACCACAGGAAGTCCGCTACTACCAAAACGGCGGCATCCTGCAATACGTACTGCGCCAGATGGCTCGGGGTTGACACGACCCCTGAAGCATTGCCCCCGGGTTCGGTTTTGCCATGCTCGGTTACGTCCTTTGGGGCCGCGCATGGACGTCATGTTGCCCTCTGCATGCCGCGCAGGCGCGGCGTTGCGCGGCAATCCGCGTTGGCGGGCCAGAGGACCGCACGTAGACTTGGGACAGCTTGATCCTCAGGCCACTTGCCACCCCTATGCTATAGTCCGGTTGAAATGGGGCCGGAGGCTCAGACGAGGCGGAACGGACCTGTCCCGGAAGCGTCTCGGAGCATTCTCACCAAGCCCGCCGACACGGACTGGTGCCTCGACTCCTGGTACCCGGCGCTGAGAAGCAGTCAGGTCAAAGAGGGCAAGCTTCAGGGTGCGACGCTGCTGGGAGTTCCTCTGGCAGTAGGACGCGATAAGAAGGGGAGAGTGTTCGTTGTCCGTGACAGTTGTCCTCATCGCGGCATGCCGTTCACCGAGGGCTGGTTCGACGGCGAGTTGATCGAGTGCTCGTATCACGGCTGGAAGTTTGACGGTCATACCGGCCGTTGCCATGAGATCCCTTCGCTGATGCCCGACCAGGATCTCGACGTCGGACGTATCCGCGCAAAGAGCTTTCCGTCCGAGGAGCATGACGGCTACGTCTGGGTATACATGACGCATCCGGGGTCGCGGTCCGCTCGGGAGGCGGCGCCCCGATTGCCGGTCTTCAGCAACTCCTACAACA